>JAZDLX010000020.1:0-4738 GCA_043801585.1 bacterium
CATCCTATTTCAGCGCCTCGGCGCCGCTGACCACCTCGAGAAGCTGCGTGGTGATCGCCTGCTGGCGCGCTTTGTTATAGTCGAGCGTCAGTTTCGCGACAAGGTCCGTGGCGTTATTCGTCGCGTTTTCCATGGAGTTCATCCGTGCCGCGTGTTCCGCCGCGAAAGACTCGAGCAGCATCCGCCACAGGGTCACATTCGCGTAGAGCGGGAGCACGTGATCCAGCAGTGCCTGCTCCGACGGTTCGTAGATGTAGTCCACGGGATAGGTCTCGCTGCTCGCCAGTTCCGGAACAATCGGGAACAACTGCTCGACGATTACATTCTGCTGGACGACGTTCTTGAACTCGTTGTAGACGACGTACACCCGGTCCAACCCCTCCTTGATGACGAAACCGTTCTCGTACAGCTCACGGATTGCGCTCGAGATCGAGAGGACTTTGCCGTATTCGAAGTCCCGCGAGAGTCCAATGTGGTATTGGATGAAATTGCCACCGCGCTTGCGAAAATACTCATGACCCTTCTTGCCAATCGCGATCAGGCGAACCTCTTCGGTGGTTTCCCTATGCTGTCCGATCACCTTTTCGGCGGCGCGGCAGATGTTGATGTTGAAGCTGCCCGCCAGACCACGGTCCGATGTGACCACGACAATTCCCACATGCTTCGGTTCGCGAACCGCAAGCAACGGGTGGGCGTCGGGATTCGTCCTGGCGGCGAGATCCTTGATCAGCGTCCAGAGTCGGTCGGAATAGGGGCGTGCGGCCAGCATGTTTTCCTGCGCACGGCGCAGACGTGCCGCGGAAACCATCCGCATTGCGCGGGTGATCTGCTTGGTGTTGTCGACCGACGCAATGCGCCGTTTGATCTGCTTCAACGATGGCATGATGTATTTCCTGCGCTGCCTGCAATGGAATTAAGGGGACACATTACTTAATTCCCTGTTCTCCTCCGGCAATTCAGCTTTGGGTACATGGTGGAATTAAGTAATGTGTCCCCTTAATTCCAGTTCAACCCTCAGGCCGTTGCCTGGAACACACCCTTGAACTCCTCGACTACCTTGCGGATCTTCGCTTCGAGTTCGTCGGAGATGTTCTTCTCTTTTTCAATCTCCTGGAAAAGGTCCGCGTACTGGTTCTGGATAAACGAAATCAGCTCGTCCATATACCGCTTGACGTCCTTCACCGCAATCGTGTCAAGGTAACCGTTGATTGCCACCCAGAATATCACCACCTGGTGCGACAGATCCACCGGGCTGAACTGCGGCTGTTTCATCAGCTCCATCAGCCGCGCGCCTCGGTTCAACTGCGCCATGGTCACCTTGTCCAAGTCGCCGGCGAACATCGCGAAAGCCTGCAACGACCGGTACTGGGCGAGCTCGGACTTGAGCCTGCCCGCCACCTGTTTCATCGCCTTCGTCTGCGCGTGGCCACCAACGCGGGAGACCGAGATACCCACGTTCAACGCCGGACGCTGACCGGAATAGAAAAGTTCCGTCTCGAGGAAAATCTGCCCGTCGGTGATTGAAATAACGTTGGTCGGGATATACGCGGAAACGTCGCCCGCCTGCGTCTCGATAATCGGCAACGCGGTCAGACTGCCGCCGCCGAGGTCATCGCGCAATTTTGCCGAACGCTCGAGAAGGCGGCTGTGCAGGTAGAAAACGTCGCCCGGATAGGCCTCACGGCCCGGCGGACGGCGGAGCAGCAGCGAAAGTTGACGATATGCCCAGGCGTGCTTTGTCAGGTCATCGTACACACACAGGGCGTGCATTCCCTTGTCGCGGAAATACTCGCCGATCGCCGCTCCGGCAAATGGCGCGAGGTACTGAATCGGCGCTGGCTCGACGGCTGTGGAGCTGATGATGATCGTATGCTCGAGCGCACCGTGATCCTCGAGGGTTTTAACAACGTTGGCGATGGTCGAATTCTTCTGCCCGATCGCAACGTAAATACAGATAACGTCCTTGCCCTTCTGGTTGATGATCGTATCCACCGCAAGGGTCGTCTTGCCGGTCTGGCGGTCGCCGATGATCAGCTCACGCTGGCCTCGGCCGATGGGGATCATCGAGTCGATCGCCTTGATGCCGGTCTGCAACGGTTCGGACACCGGTTGCCGTGTCACCACACCCGTTCCCTTGCGCTCGATGGGCACCCGTTTGTCAAACGTGATCTCACCCTTGCCGTCCAGCGGGAAACCGAGGGGGTTGATCACACGGCCGATCATCCCTTCTCCCACGGGAATGTCCACGAGGCGGCCAGTACGGCGGGCGATGTCACCCTCCTTGATGTGCTCATCGGAACCGAAAAGCACGCAGCCGACGTTGTCCTCTTCGAGGTTCATCGCCATTCCGTAGATCTGTCCGGGGAATTCGACGAGCTCGCTGGCCTGCACCTTGTCGAGTCCGTGCACACGGGCGATGCCGTCGCCAACCATGATCACCGTGCCCACCTCGTCGGTCCGCACATCGGCGGTGTACTCCGCAATCTGCTTTTTCAGGACCGAGGTGATTTCTTCCGGTCGTATCTGCATTACTGTCCTCCAGGGTGTGACCCCTGTGTCCAATCGTTTCGTTCAGAACTGCTCTCGAACAGGATGTACAGGATTCTCAGGATAAAATCCGTTTCCCCGCTTCCAATTCTGTTCATCCTTTTCAAATCCTGTTTATCCTGTAAATCCTGTTACAATCCGTTTTCCTGTCTATCCTGTTTCAATCTGTCGGTTTTCTTGTTTCAGGCGGTGAGGCGGCGCTCAATCTCATCAATGGATCGGGCAATGCTGCCGTCAATCACCTTGTCCCCGTAACGAAGGCGAAAGCCGCCGATCAGCGACGGGTCCACCCTACGGGTCAGTACAATCGTCCCTCCCCCGAGGCGTTTTTTCAGCATCACCTCGAAGGGTTTGGCTTCCTCATCGTTTAATTCCAGAGCCGTCGTCAGCGTCGCCCGAACGACGTCGGTCGCTTCGTCGTGGATAGAGCCAAGCATCGGAACGACCTCCGCCAGGATGCCCTCACGCCTTTTCTCGATCAGCAACTTGAGAAAATGACGCAGGGAAGCGGGAACGTCCTTGAACGCTTCATCCACCAGCTCACGCTGACGTGGCGCGGGCACAAATCCGCTAAGCCAGAAGAGGCGAAACTGCGGATCATCGAGCAGCGGGACCAGGATATCCCGGACCGCCTCCATCACCGCCTCCACTTCGCCCATCTGGACCGCCGCGGAATAGAGCGCCTGCGCGTAACGCCGTGCGAGCTTGGGATCCTTCACGAATTTTTCTCCGCCTGCTCCAGCCGTTTCCGGATGATCTCGAGGTGCTGCGGTTTGTCGAAGCTCTCGCCGATGGCGGCTGACGCAATCTGCGCCGCCAGATCCACCACCTGCGCCTTCAACTCCGCTACGACCTTGTCACGCTGTCGTTCGATCTCCGCCTTCGCCCGTTCAAGCATCTTCTCGGCTGACTGCTGAGCTTCCAATTTGGCCTGCTCAACGGTTGTCAACGCCTGTTTGTCCGCTTTCGCCAGACGGTCCGCGATTTCGTTCGACGCCTGCTTCAGCTTCTCCTGGTATTCCTCGAGCAGCTTTTCGGCCTCTTCACGGTTTTGCTGCGCCTTTTCGATAGCGCCGTAGATCTTGTCTTCGCGCGCCTCCAGGCCCTTGACAATCGGACCCCAGGCAAACCGCCAGAGCACGATCAGCAGCAGCAGGAACGTGAGAATCGTCCACAGCATGCTGCCGGGCGCGACGCTGATCAGGTTGCCAAGGCTTCCGCCCTCTTCCGAGGCGAACACCGCCAGAGGAAGCAGGAGGGCGACAAACGCGACGAGGGTTGTTTTGAACCTCATCACGACTCCTCGCATGAACAATGAAACTACTTAAGCGCGATCAGCATGCAGATGACGGCGTTGAAAAAGGCAACACCTTCGATCAGCGCTGCTGACACGATCATCGGGGTAAAGATCTTGCCCGAGGCTTCCGGCTGACGCGCGATGCCGTCCATGGCCTGACCGGCGATGCGGCCGATACCAATCGCTGCACCCCAAGTCACCAGACCGGCACCCAACGAGGCGCCCAGGTACGCAAGGCTCAGTCCTTCCATCTTTCCCTCTCTTCTGCTGTTTTGGAGAAGCCTGCGGCTTCCCGTTTATACGAATGAATCGTTTTCCTCGCTGCTGAACAAGGGAGACCAGGATTTCATTCCGGCACCTGCACGTGCCGGATTCAGTGGCCCCTGACTTCAACTTCAAGCCTTAATGCGGGTGAATCGCCGACCCGACAAACAGGCTGCCCAGCATGATAAAGATGTAGCTCTGCAGGAACGCGACGAACAGTTCCAGCATGCAGATCGCCACCGCGCCGGGAATGCTGGCAATCGCAACAAACGGCGTCAGGATCAACGCCATAAACACTCCGATCACTGTGTGCCCGGCGAGCATGTTCGCGAAGAGACGGATCGTCAGGGCAAAATGCTTCACCAGCAGACCGAAGACTTCAATCGGGAAGAGCAACCAGACGATGTACCAGGGCACGCCGTGCGGGATGAATGTCCCCAGGTATTTGATCCCGTGCTGCCTGATTCCGGCGAAGAACACCCCGAACAGCGTGGCGATCGCGAGGCCGCCGGTGACGTTCACGTTGCCCGTTGGCGTCGGTCCCCAGGGAATCATCCCGAGCAGGTTGCTGAACAGAATTAGAAAAAACAGGGTAAGGAAGAACGGCAGCCATTTGCGGCCCTGCTCCCT
>JAZDLX010000048.1:0-9475 GCA_043801585.1 bacterium
CTGAACCTGACCACTGCGGCCCGCCAGGACACGGTCACGCTGACTGTCGATGACTGGAACCTTGAGGCGGGCCACACCTATTACCTGAACAACCTGCTCGAAGGGACATCGCAAGCCGTACAGCCGGATCAAATTGCCGAACTCATCGAAAATCTGCCCGCCAGCGGCGTCAAGGTGTACGCGATCACCGACACGGCGGTGACCCTGGACGTTCCCGATGAGATTGCTTTGCCGAAGAGATTCGCGCTGTACCCCAACTATCCGAACCCGTTCAATCCGGATACTCAGATACGCTTCGAGCTTCCGGAGTCGGTGCCGGTGAAGCTTGTGATCTACAACGTCCTTGGCCAGCAGGTTCGGTCGCTGGTTAACCGGCGGATGCAGCCGGGGAGTCACACGGTGATGTTCGACGGACGTTCAAACGACGGAATTCCGCTTGCGTCAGGAGTCTATTTCTATCGTCTCGAGGCGGGACGTTTTGTCAAGAACCGCAAGATGGTGCTGTTGAAATAGGGGTTGGTGAGCGGGAAAATGTACCAGGTACTTTTTTATCCTGGTCAGGTGAACGCATGGCCTCACACGAGATAAAGTACCTGGTACATTTTCCTGCTCCCTGTTTTGCAAGCGAATAGGGGAACGAAACAGACAACGGCGAGATTGCAAAGTTGAGCACACTTCGTGTGCTCGAGCTTGCACCTTCGGTGCTGCGGTTCGCTTCGCTCGCAATGACAACCGTGCCGGGTTCGGAGACTCGACCGGCATTTTACTGATACAACAGGCGACGAATTAGAATAAACCCTGTTTGCAAGCAAACTAAGGCACATGAACAAGGACCCGACACAACAAATGAAATCATCCTGAACGAAGTGAACCGCAGCCCCCCAGGGGCAAGCTCGCATGTCCCGAAGGGACGTGCAACACAGGATCTCTTGTTGTGAGGTGGAGAAAATTGTGGGGTGCTCACGACGAAAGATCCTTTCGGCTTGGCCGTCAGGATGACGAATCAGGTTCACCCCGGGACGCGGCGATGCTACGCTTTGGGCTACGCCCTGGCGAGTGATCCCGGGCTACAAGGCAATCATGGATAAGTGTGGTTGAACGACAAACAAGACTCGAAAGATCATGAACCGACGACGAGCTCTGCAGATCCTGTTCACGGTTTTCCTGACCGTATTCACTGGTGGTGCAACCGTGTTCGCACAATTGCCTTTCATGTATAGCGAGGCGTACCTCGACAGCATGGCAATCACCCTGCCGCCGGGCAGCGAACGGCCCTATCTCTTTTCGGGGACGGGCACCTCCTTCTTCTACGGGAGCACTCAGAAGCTCGCCGAAGATGGGTGGATGGGGCTGCATTGGGGCTCGCACAAGCTCTTTGACGATTTCATCGTCACCGTGGATGGTCAGCCGCTTGACCGCAGCGAGGCAACGGTTATCGTCAAACCCCATGAGGTGCTATTCCAATGGTCCAACGGAATCGAACTCGTGATCTCTCCCCTCGGGCGTGACCGTGACGACTTGATGGTCAATATGAACGGTGCGGCTCCCCACAGTCAGCTTGGATTTTTCCTCGTCTTTCCCTCGGGTTCACATGTTCTGCCGATCAAGGACAAGAACCACGTTCTCACACAGTTTTACGTCATCAGCACAGGCAGCGACACGACGGGAATCCTGCTCGCTTCAAACGACAAATATCGTCCGGTTCAGATGCAGCCGACCCGCGAGAGCAACCTGTTGGCAGGACATCCCATTTTCGGCGGAGTCTTGGATGACACCCAACAGCTCGATATGATTGTC
The DNA here is from genome assembly GCA_043801585.1 of bacterium. Taxonomy (GTDB): domain Bacteria; phylum Electryoneota; class Electryoneia; order Electryoneales; family Electryoneaceae; genus JAZDLX01. The sequence goes on from JAZDLX010000048.1 coordinate 1,798, forward strand.
ATCTTCGGCGGAAGCCTGCGGGAGCTGAGCAGCCGAATCCAGGAGATAATTCAATCCGATCCCGGTCCGATTGAACAGCGCAAACAGTGGCTGCTCGATCAACTGAACTCTTCCCCGTTCCATTGCGACGATCCACGGATCACGAAGGCGGTCAACTGGGCGAAAATCAGCCTTGGGATGCTCTCGGCCGAGGACGACAGCCTGATCTGGGCGGGTCTGCCGTGGTTCAGCGAGGGGTGGGCGCGTGACACTTTCATCAGCCTGCCCGGTGCGGCGCTGGTGCTCGGGAAGTACGACATGGCGGAACGGATCCTTCGCCGTTTTGCGCGTTGGCAAAACACCGATCCGGGCGATCCCAGCTACGGCCGCGTGCCCAACCGCGCCCGTCCCAACGAAATCATTTACAACACCACCGACGGCACGCCGTGGTTCGTTCGGGAGCTTTACGAGTACGGCCTTTACTCCGGCGACCGTGAACTGTGGAAAGAGATGATGGCTACGGGCGGTGTGGTCGAACGGTCCATCGAGGGCGCACGGAAATACCACACCGACAAGACGGGATTGCTCACCCACGGCGATGCGGAAACCTGGATGGATGCCGTGGGACCAGAGGGGCCGTGGTCGCCCCGAGGGAACCGCGCCGTGGACGTGCAGGCGTTGTGGCTCGCTCAGCTCGAGGCGGCGATCCGGATGGCGGACGCCGTTGGTGGACCCGATCCGAAACTCGTCCAGCAGTGGCGCGATCTCGCGGCGAAGATTCGCGCGGAAATCCCGGAGCTGTACCTGCGTCCAGATGGCCTCGGCCTCTACGATCATTTGAATGCGGACAACACTCCCGACAGGAAGATCCGGCCGAACCAGCTCTTCGCGCTGACCGTTCCCCTCTCGCCAGTGTTCACGCCGGATCAGCAGAAAAGCATTTTCAAGACCGTCCATGACTCGCTGGTCTACGAATGGGGCGTCGCCTCGCTCGCCCAGACCGACGAGGATTTTCACCCCTATCATCAGACCCCCGAGTATCCAAAGGACGCAGCGTACCACATGGGAATCGTCTGGACGTGGCTTTCGGGTGCGTACAAATCCGCCAGCCATCAGGGATGGAGTGTGACCGACAACGAACTGGGGCAGATCCTCGATCGTGGCGCCGCCGGAACGCTTTCGGAAAACCTCGACGCCGTTCCCCGCAATGGCGCCGAATGGCCACGGACCAGCGGCACGATCAGCCAGGCGTGGTCGCTGGCGGAGTTGCTGCGTTCCTGGTACCAGGACAATGTCGGACTGAAACCCGCGCTGGACGATCCGGGAACGTGGCTGTTCAACCCGCGAGTACCCGAAGCGTGGGGCGCCTTCGAGACTACGCTGTTCCCCAACGGGCTGCCGTTGAGGATTTCGTACACTCCCGGTGATACCAAGGCGACGTTCCGCCTCGAGTTGCTCGATGACGGTGACGACAGCACTGCCGCCCCGTCTTCCCTCACGCTTCGCCTCTTCCCCGCTGCCCCCGGCGAAGCTCCGGACTGGAAGCCACAGACGATGGTCCTCAGCAGGTCAGCACCGACCAGCGCGTTGGTTCTGCCTCATGTGAACGCCACGGATGTCCTCGCCAGTGGGCAGGATGGGACTGCGCGTACCGTGCATTTAATTCTCACCGGCGCAGAAGACCAACCGATGTTGACGCCTCACGTGGACAAGAACCTGAAAGCGCTCCGTCCGCCGGATTACCCGCTGCTGGACGGCCATCTCGCCGTCTCGAAACCGAACGATTTGAAGGTCATTTTCGACGCCGAGGATTCCACGGGAGACGACGACGGCGGCGCCGGTTACGGCTACCCAACGCGCACCGAATTTCTCCCCGGCATTCTCGACCTGCGCCATTTTCGGGTGCTTTCTGACGGCGTCCTTGTCCGTTTTGAACTGACCTTCTCCGCACTCTCACAGCCGGGCTGGCATCCCGAGTACGGTTTTCAGCTCACTTTCGCGACTGTTGCGATTCGAACGGATATCAAGGGCCGGAAACGCTCACAACTCGTTGAGCGCAATTCCGGGTGGAAACTTGCGAAAAAAGACGCCGCCGACCGGATGATCCACGTTGGCGGAGGATTTGAGATTGTCGACGCAGACCGGAAAATCCTGGCGGCCTACCATCCTTCCGAGCGGGGTTTTGAACTGGGCGACGTGAGCACCTCCACGGTGGCGTTCACCGTGCCTCTTGACCTGATCGGCGGTGATCCATCCAAATGGCGGATCACCGTTCTTGCCGGCGCCCAGGACGATCACGGCGGCGCGGGAGTCGGTGAATTCCGCACGGTCAGCGAACAGGGCGGACCGTGGGAGGGAAGCGGCGGCGGTCCCGGAAAACCAAACGTGTACGATGTTTTGCAGGTTTCCAAGTAAGGGATACATTGAAAGGGAAACCCGGACGACGGGGCAGCCGGGCCACACAGGTATGGAAAGGGAATTTTCTTCCCGGGACGCGGCCATGCTATGCTATGGGCTTCGCTCTGGCGAGTGGTCCCGGGTTACGTAGACTTAAAGGGGTTTCCCAGACAGTTTGAAAGAAACTACCTCCAAAATTGTCTGAATGGTTTTTTCAAGAATTTGAATAACCCATGTTTGACGAGCAAACAGGGACACCAGGCCTACAACCGCGAGATTGCAAAGTTGAGCACACTTCGTGTGCTCGAGCTTGCGCCTTCGATGCTGCGGTTCGCTACGCTCGCAATGACATCCAGCCGGGTTCGGAGACCCCTGTCTACATAGACTAAGGACCCGATGCAACAAGAGAGAAAAGAGGAATCACACTGAAAGCAAAGATCCTTCATGCCAAAAAGCCGGCATTCAGGATGACTATGGCAAATTAAAAAGGGGACACGTACCTTTTAATTTCTCATAAGGACACAAACTGACATTGATGCAGATAGTGAAATTAAAAGGTACGTGTCCCCTTTTTAATTTGCGAGTCTGAAAACTTCGGTATTCTGTCGAAAGACGGGCGTTTAGCACCCTAACTTTCTCGATGGAAAGAACCTGTTTAAATAAACAGGAGGGCGTGTGAAACGGTTCATCCACAGTGCAGCGTGGACGCTGATCGTTACCTCAGCGATCCTCCTGGCAACAGGATGCGGTGACAGAACAGCCCGTCACCGCAGTCTTGGTTTGGAGCCCGGGTTGTTCCACCGCTTCCTCAAACGAGCCGAGACGCTTTCCGACGGTCCTAAACGCGAGCTTGTGGCGGAATTGTTTACACTCATTGAGGAGAGCCCGAAATATTCCGTCCCCATAACCGAGGAAACAACGGCGGTTTTTCTGTACACGGGAGACGCCCAACACGTCCGCATTGCGGGGGACTGGAACGAATGGGAACCCATCGACACTCTGGTCCATTTGAAGGGGACGGACTTGTTCTACGGGGAAATAGCCTTTCCCGACAGAGCCCGTCTCGATTACAAACTCGTCGTTGATGGAGTCTGGATACTCGACCCGCGCAACCCCCGGACCATCACCGGGGGGTACGGTCCGAACAGCGAACTTGCGATGCCGGAGTACGTGCAGCCGGTTGCGATTCAACCGCACCCGGACCTGAAAAACCGCGGCCATGTCGAGCCCTTTACGTTCACCTCCGAGATGGACGGCAGCACCCGCAATGTGCAGGTCTACCTTCCCAGTGCGTACGCCGCCGGGGACACAGCCCATTACCCGACGCTGTACGTGCATGATGGCAGCGAGTACATCGGTCTTGCATCGATGGTCAACACGCTCGACTACTGCATCGCCAAAGGTGTGTGCAGGCCGCTCATCGTTGTTTTTGTCGATCCGGTTGATCGCGACAAGGAATATTGGCTGGACGACAAGTTCATGGAGTTGTTCGTCGGGGAAATCGTACCGATGATCGACCGGAGGTATCGCACCATCGATTCTCCGGAATCCCGGGGCGTCATGGGTTCATCACTCGGCGGGTTGACAGCGATCTACTTTGCCTATTCCCATCCGGAGATCTTCGGCGTCGCCGCCGGACAGTCCTCCGCTCTCTGGATTGACAACCAGTTTATCATTGACGTCATCGAGAACGATCCTCCCTCTTCCGTGCGCTACGATCTGGAATGGGGGAGTTTCGAGGGCGATGATGTGGTCATGCTGAACCAGCGCCTCGTCGAGGTACTCGAAGAAAAAGAGAATCCGTTGACCTGGCGGGAACTTCCGGAAGGGCATTCCTGGGGACACTGGAGAGGAACAATCGACGATCTCCTCGGCGACCAGTACCCTCCCGTTGCGGTAAAAAAATAGCGTACCGATGGAACACTTGAGGCACTTCTGATGAGAACCCACCGTTTTGCACTTGTGTCAACACTCGGACTGACTCTGTTGACAACGCTTGCCTGCCGTCAGCAGACGCCTCCCTACGGCGCCGAAGGCAAGGTCTTCTTCGCTCTCGCTGCGCCTGACACGGTGACTGTCTTGCTTGCCGGAGATTTCACCGGCTGGAAGGACGGCGCGAAACCGATGGAGCGGGGTGAGGACGGCCTGTTCCGTGCCAGCGCCTTCATGCAGATCGGCTTCCACGAGTACCGGTTCATTGTCAATGACCGGTGGATCGCCGACCCATCCAACCGTGTGACCGTGCTGAACAATTACAACGAAGAGAACAGCGTTTTCTACCTCAACGCCAAGGGCGAAATCGAACTCCGTGCACCGGAAGGCGGCGGGATGTCCCCCATCGCCGAACCGGCGACAAAAGGGCTCGTCTACCTCTCCCTCGTCTGGCACCAGCATCAGCCGTTCTACCTTGACGCCGAGAAGGATCAGTTGATTGCTCCCTGGGTGCGGACACATGTGACCAAGGACTATTACGACATGACCGCGATGCTCAGCGGTTACCCAAACATTCATGTCGCTGTCAACCTGACGCCGGTTCTGCTCACCCAGATCGACACCTACTACGTCCAGCGCATCGCGCCGTTCATCGACCGTAACACGAACCGGATTGAAACCGGTCCGTTTCTCGAGCGTTGGGTTGGGCACACCGATCCCTGGATCGACCTGATGCTGCGAGACACGGAAACCTTCGGCGACGAAGAGGACGGCTATCTGTTTCGCAATGAGTGGAGCGCCTTCAGCGTCAGCCGGGTGATGATGGATCGTTTCCCGCAATACGCGGCTCTGCGCGATAAACCCCGCGACCAATTCACCGTGCAGGACAAACGCGATCTGAAATGCTGGTTCTTCCTCGCTCTGTTCGATCCGGATTTCCTGCGCGGACCCGTCAAGCTGGTGACCGGAAAAACCGTGGACCTTTCAGACCTCGTATTTGAAGGAGAAGGCCCTCGTTGGGAGACGTGGCGGCCATTCACGGAGGACGACGCGAACCGTCTTGTCGTCGAGATGGTGAAGATCGCCGAGGCGATTATCCCATTGCACCGTCAACTCCGTTACGATCCGGTGAAGCAGACCGGACAGGTGGAGGTGACGACGACGCCGTTCTTCCATCCGATCCTGCCGTTGCTGATCGACGTACACGCGGGTCGCTCCGGTACTGACTCCGCACCCTCCTCGCTGACATTCAACCGTCCCGAGGATGCAAAGATGCAGGTTTACCTGGCGAAAGAAGCGCACACCGCGTGGTTCAGCGTAGCGCCGGACGGGATGTGGCCCGCGGAAGGCTCCGTTTCGGAAGCCGCGCTGGACATCTTCGCCGAGCAGGGAATCTCCTGGGTGGCAACCGGCGACGGGGTCCTCGCCCGTTCGGAACCCGCCGGGATGATCGCCAACACTCCTTACCGGATCACCGGAGCGTTCAACCGTCCCGTCGCGATCTTCTTCCGCAACACCGGCCTGTCGGACCTCGTCGGGTTCCGTTACCAGCGCTGGGATCCGGAAGAGGCGGCGGAGGATTTCGTCCGCCAGGTACTCACCCTCGCTCCGGAAAACGAGGGCTCGGCGGTGCATGTCACCGTTCTGCTCGACGGTGAAAATGCCTGGGAATGGTACGCGAAGGATGCGGACGCCAAGCAGTTCCTGAACGCTCTCTACCGCAAGCTGACCGAGCGGCAGGAGCAGGGACGGATTAAAACCGTGACGCCGATGGAGTACATTCGGGGCAACGTCATCCGTCAGGTTCCGGCTCACCCCGTGGACAAACTCCCCCAGATCACCTCGCTGTGGCCGGGTTCCTGGATCTACGGAGACTTTTCCACATGGATCGGCGAACCGGAAGAAAACCGCGCATGGCGTTGGCTGGCGGAAGTACGAAATGACCTTGAAAAGGCGGTGGGCCGATACCATCCGCTACCAATGAGAGTCACCGATGCCGACCGGGCGGTGAACGCCGCATGGCGCTCGATGTTCGCCGCCGAGGGGTCGGACTGGTTCTGGTGGTACGGCGCGGATCAGAACACCGGCGTGGGAGACAGCCGCTGGGACATGCTCTATCGCGCACATTTGCAGCAGGTCTACAAGAACCTTCAGCGCGCGGGGATTCAGATCGAGATGCCGGACATTCCCAGCCTGATGGACGCGGAGATGCCCACCGAGGGCGGTGGCACGATGGCGCCGGGACGATGAACGAGGAAGTTGCCTGATGAGACGATTGCTCCTCGCTGTTTTGATCAGCCTGTCGCTGGTGCGGGCCGCGGCGGCGGTCGAACCCGTGGAGATCACTCTCTGGCACCAGCTTAACTACGCCGAGCGGGTTGTCCTCGCTGAGCAGTTGAAACGTTTCCACAAGATGTACCCGTGGATCAAGGTGACCGCGATCTACCGGGAAACGGAACAGCTTCGCGCCGGATTCCAGAACAGCGCGCTTGGCGGGTCCGGCCCGGAACTGGTGCACGGCCCCTCCGACCAGATCGGCCCCTTCGCAACGATGGGCATCATCAAGCCGATGGAGACCCTTCTCGACACTACCGAGTTGAAACGTCTCGACCCACAGGCGCTCGTCTGGTACCAGGGACACCTCTACCAGGTGGCGGACCGTCTCGGCAATCACCTCTGCCTGATCTACAACAAGGCACTGGTCCCTGATCCCCCAAAAAATTCCGATGAAATGATCCGCATCGGCCAAAAAAACACCGTTGACGAGAACGGCGACGGGCGCACGGACCGTTTCGGCCTCGTCTGGAATTTCACCGAACCCTATTTCTTCGTCCCCTTCCTCAGCGGGTTCGGCGGTTGGATGATTGACGACAACGCCCACCCGACATTGAACACCGAAGCGAACCGCCGTGCACTCCAGTTTGTCAAAGACCTCCGCGACAAGTACAAGATCACGCCGCAGAACAGCGACTACGAACTCGCGCACAACCTCTTCATGGAGGGGAAGGCGGCGATGATCATCAACGGGGACTGGTCGTGGCAATCCTATGTGGACGCGGGGATCGACATAGGGGTTACCCGAATCCCGAAGATCGTCGCGACCGGCCTGTGGCCAGCGCCGATCGTCAGCCCCCGCGGATTCTCGGTGAATGTGAACATCAAGAAGGAGAAGATCGAGCCGACGTTGATCCTGCTCCGATTCCTGCTCTCCGACCAAACCCAGCGAACAATGGCCGCGGGCACCGGGATCATGCCCTCGAGCAAAAACCTGCGCAACGATCCGGTGATCACGAACAATCCGATCATGCGCGGCAGCCTCTACCAGATCCAGGTTGCGAAACCGATGCCGATTGTTCCGGAACTTCGCGCG
>JAZDLX010000050.1:0-2750 GCA_043801585.1 bacterium
TCACCGATTGGGTATCCGCCGGGGTGGCGCCAAACAGGATCGACCGCTTTACCAGCGTTCCGACACCCGGTTTGATCAGGCATTCAATCGTGTTAGTGAGGTCTTCTTCGGGAACGTAGAACCGCTGGAACTTTACATAAAAGCAGTAATGGAACGTTCCAATCGGCAGGACGACCGTCGAGTCCGTCCGTTCGAGAGTCCACAGTGTAGCGAAGATGTTGTTGAGCGAGTAATCGAGAGTATCCCCGGGGTGACGGTTCGGCAGGGAGGATTCCGGGAAAACGGTACTCCAGTGGTCATACTCCCACTGGTAAAGGGAATCCCCGATTACAGTGTAGTACGACGTCGAAGGAAGCTGCGACCGGGCTTCCCGCGCAACGGACGGATAGCCTGCGAAATCGGTCTCTTCCAGGTTTGTGTACTGGATTGTGTCGACGAACGTCGTGTCGAGGAAGACGGATCTGTTGCTCGTCTGGTAGGTCCAGGACGATTCTACGGTCAATGGAAAAAAATCCTCCACGTATTCAAGTGTGGGCGTGTTGGGGCCGGTGATATAGAGTCTGCCGCGCGGAGTTGTGTCGCAGGAGATGAGCACCAGGAACAGGAAAAAGAGGCTCCAAATCAACGCCGGATAGTGGAAACGCATGGGAATTCCTTGATTTAAGGACTGTTATAATAGGGAACCAGGTACAAAGGTAATGTCCTGGCGGGTTGTTGACATAACATTTCTTCTGCTCGATCGTCACCGTGAATGACGCCGGCGGTTGTTTGGATCGGGAGCGGACATCATACCGTGCTGCCTCACCTCGGGGAGGCAGGCCGAGAATCGCGTTGCCGAATGGGGTTACGCCCATTATCTTTGCCATGCTTGAAAAAACCAACGGAGAACTCTGTCCGATGCACAGCTATGCGATAGCCGAAATCGCCGGACGCCAGTTCCGTATCGAAGAAGGCAAGACCGTGGCCGTACCCCGCCTCGAACAGGATGCGGGCGCGACCATTACCATTGAAAAGATCCTGCTCGTAAATAAAGACGGCAAGGTCAGCGTGGGTCTCCCCTATGTCCCGGGCGCAACGGCAACGGCAACGGTGGTCGAACACAGCCGCACAAAAAAAGTGGTCGTGTTCCGCAAGATCCGCCGTAAAGGATTCCAGAAGCGCAACACGGCCCGTCAGCACCTGACGGTTCTGCAGATCGAAAAACTCTCCGTCTGAATTTTCCGGTGAAGGGTGGCCCGATAAGTTGACGGGTGGCCCAGTCCCGACGTTTCGGGAGCGGGTTTCATAAAAATGTAGGCCGGGGTCACTGACTTGTCCGCCCTTTGGCGGAACCCGGCGAAAAAAATGTAGGCCGGGAGCCTGCCCCCGACTTGATCGGGGGTCACTGATTTGTCCGCCCTTTGGCGGAACCCGGCGTGAAGTACGAAGGAGAAGAGTCATGGCCCACAAAAAGGGAATGGGCAGCTCGCGCAACGGCCGCGACAGCAACCCGCAGTTTCTGGGCGTGAAAACATTCGGCGGTCAGCAGGTGACAGCCGGAAGCATCATCGTCCGTCAGCGCGGAACAAAGTTCCATCCCGGCAACAATGTCGGGAAGGGCAGGGATGATACTCTGTTCGCCCTTGTCGACGGCGTCGTCGAATTTTCGGATAAGGGGTTGCGCCGTAAAACGGTGCATGTGACCCCGAAACAGAACTGACGTCGTGGTGCAGAGATGCACTGACGGCAAGGGAGGCACGGAGACGTGCCTCTTTTGCTGAGTGCCTATATTGCCGAAGTTCCGAAAAACAAGGAAAACATGGTAAAACTGGAGGAGCGACCATGGTTAAGAAGATCACGGTGGTCGGCGCGGGGCACGTCGGCGAGCATGTAGCGCAGGGTCTGATGCAGCTTGAGCTGGCCGAGCAGATCGTTCTGCTCGACGTCATCCCGGATCTGCCACAGGGCAAAGGGCTGGACATGAGCCAGTCGACACCCGTGCTGGGCAAAGACTCGCGAATCATCGGCACGAACAGGTGGTCGGACACACGCAACAGCGACATCGTCATCCACACCGCCGGCCGTCCGCGTAAACCGGGCATGAGCCGCGACGACCTGCTGGATGCCAACACCGCTATCGTTGCCCCCTGCATGGAACAGGTGAAAAGGCTGAGCCCCAAGGCGATTGTCATCATGGTGGCCAACCCTCTCGACGCCATGGCCCATGTGGCCCTCAGGATCACCGGCTTCCCGAAACACCGCGTCTTCGGTATGGCCGGCATTCTCGACACCGCACGCTTCCGCACCTTCATCAGCATGGAAACCGGCGTCTCCGTCCGTGACATCCAGGCGATGGTTCTCGGCGGCCACGGCGACACAATGGTCCCGTTGCCTCGTTTCACCACCATCGCCGGCCTGCCCCTCGAACACTGGATGAAACAGGACCGTATCGACGCGCTGGTCAAACGGACCGCGGGCGGCGGCGGAGAAATCGTCAAGCTGCTGAAAACCGGTAGCGCCTATTACGCCCCGGCGGCAGGCGTCGTCGAAATGGCCGAAGCGATCGTCAAGAACAGCCACCGCGTCCTCCCCGTCTGCGCCTTCCTGACCGGCGAATACAAGACGAAGGATATGTTCATGGGCGTCCCGGTGGTCCTCGGCAGCAAGGGCATCGAAAAGATCATCCAGTACCCGTTCAATGCCGCCGAACAGGCGATGTTCAGCGCATCGGTCAAGGCGACAAAGGGGCTGCTGAGAGCCGTCGAAAAGTA
>JAZDLX010000055.1:0-3027 GCA_043801585.1 bacterium
TCATTTACGGGACGGTGAAGGCCGTGGCGCCTGATGGAACGGTGAGGGTTCTCGCCCCCAACAGCCCCGTCTTTGCCGACGAGAAAATCATCACCGATAGTGACGGCAGCGTCTCCATCATGCTGGACGGGCCTCCCCCGACCCAGCTTGATCTCGGCCGGATGACCGAGATGGTTCTCGATCAGGACGTCTACGCCGGAGCCACTCCCGAAGCGGTCACCGAGTCTACGGCCGAGGCTGAGAAGATTCAGGAAGCCCTCCTACAAGGGGATCAGCCGATCGAACTGGAGGCGACTGCCGCCGGTGGCGCCGGGGATACGGGCGGAGGACACCCCATTGTCAACTTTGCCTTAACCGGCAGTGAGGTTACTCCCGGAAGCGGCGCCGACACAACCGGTTACACATCGACCATCGCAGGCACCCAGGAAGGCGTCTTCGTTTTGGGAGCCGTGCCCGCCAATGAAGGTCCGATCGCGGTTGCGGATGAAGGCACGGCGGTGGAAGCCGGCGTGGTGGCAGGCAGCGATGCGATTGGCAACGTGCTTGCGAACGACACGGATGTGGATGCGGGCGACACCAAGACCTTGACCACCATCGGTGTGTTTGAAGGCAAGTACGGCACGCTGACGCTCAATGCCGACGGCAGCTACACCTACGTGATCGACAACAGCAATGCGGCGGTGGATGCGTTGCGGCTGTCGACGGATACGCTTTCCGAGTCGTTCGATTACACGATGGTGGATGCGGCGGGTGCGGAAAGCTCCTCGACACTGACGATTACGATTCAGGGCGCCAATGATGGTCCGATCGCGTTTGCGAATGTGGGCACGGCGGTGGAAGCCGGCGTGGCGGATGGCAGCGATGCGATTGGCAACGTGCTTACGAACGACACGGATGTGGACGCGGGCGACACCAAGACCGTGACTACCATTGGCGAGTTTGAAGGCACGTACGGCTCGCTGCACCTCAATTCCGACGGCAGCTACACCTACGCGATCGACAACAGTAATGAGGCGGTGGATGCGCTGCGGCTGTCGACGGATACGCTTTCCGATTCGTTCGATTACACGATGAAAGATGCGGCAGGTGCGGAAAGTACCGCGACCCTGACGATCACGATTCAGGGCGCCAATGACGGTCCGATCGCGTTTGCGGATTCCGGCACGGCGGTGGAAGCCGGCGTGGCGGCAGGCAGCGATGCGGAAGGCAACGTGCTTGCGAACGACACGGATGTGGATGCGGGCGACACCAAGACCGTGACCACCACCGGCGAGTTTGAAGGCGAGTACGGCACGCTGCACATTGACGCTAACGGCGATTACACCTACGCGGTGAACAATACCAATGAGGCGGTGGATGCGCTGCGGCTGTCGACGGATACGCTTTCCGAGTCGTTCGATTACACGATGAAGGATACGGCGGGTGCGGAAAGCACCGCGAAGCTGACGATCACGATTCATGGCGCCAATGACGCTCCGGACGCGGTTGATGATTTTGGCACGGCGGCGTTAGGCCACAATGCGGAAGGCAACGTACTTACGGACGTGGCCACGGGTGACACGGATGTGGATGCGGGCGACATCCTTACAGTGACACAGGTCAGTGATCATGATGGACCCTATATTCCTATAGTCGGAGAAACAACAATTGCAGGAGATTATGGCACGTTAACTATCGATAGCAGCGGTCATTACGACTATGTGACACAAACAACAGTTGTTGAGAGTGAGCAGAATGTCAATGTCGCCGATGGTCCTGTAACCGCTTATGGCTTTGGGTCACTTTCTGAGATTACTGATTCAGACGGCGATCTAATCATTCCAACAGGTGCTACTGCGGGACAGCATCTCGTAATGCACGGAGGTGTGAAAGCAGGTATCGGAGTAGACATCCAAAACGGATCAGGTGCTATCGATCGCGGAGAAGCAATATTGCTGGATCTCCATCAAGATACGACGGCAGTTAAAGTTACCTTGGCTGAGTATAATCTAAACCAGGGTAATACCGCTTCATGGCATGCTTATAATGCTGAAGGGGAAGAAGTAGGCTCTGACGTCTTCGTCAGCACTCATACCAACGGACTTCCTGAAACCTTTACTATCTCAACTTCAGAGTCGTTCCAACACCTGGTGATTACAGATAATAGTGATGAAAATAATTCGCAGGGTGTTGTTGTTGTGAGTATTGAAATTGATAATGCCGTTTCCGTTTCAGATGTTTTCCATTATGAGATAACTGATTTAGCTGGAGCTACCGATTTAGCAGATCTGACAATCGACACGTCTCATGATTTGCTGGTTACATTAGTGGATGATCCGAATCAACCGTCTTAACCATTAAAACTACAACGGTTGTATGAAACCAGCGCTGTCCGCCTTTTCAGGCGGGCAGCGCTTTTTATGGTTCATCCCCCGTTGATCGGGAGGGAGAGGCTCAGCCGGCTGCCGATCCTGGTCTTCTCGTAGACGGATGTGAGGGGGAGTGGGTCAGCGGCATGAAGGCTGCGGTACGCTTTTGCCTCATCCGTTTTTTACCCCGCCAGCATGAGGAATGAAGCGGCGGGAAGGAGGAAGCAGTCGTCCGGGAAGGCTTCCGCTCTGTCCAGATCACGGACGATCTGATAGCAGGGAAGGTTCAGCATCCGGCCGAAATATCGGATGGCGGGGGCAATCTCCCGCTCGCTTTCCTTAGCCTTGAAAAGCGCCAGGGGCTTGCCGTCCTTGACCAGGACGAAATCGACTTCCCGTTTGGCCGTATCGCGGATGTACATGACCTCGAATATCCCGAGACCGGTTTCCGTGAATCGCGCCGCCATCCTCACGAGGCTCACCGCCAGGAGGTTCTCGAAACGGGGTCCCGAATCCGGCAACAGCGACCAGTCGAAAAAGTAGAGCTTGGGTTCTTTCTTCAGAGAGCGCTGGATCTGCCTGTGCCAAGGACGGATCGTGAACACCAGATAGACTTCCTTCAGAACATCGATCCATTTGGCGATCGTGCTGTGATGACCACTCAGATCCTCGCGCAGGG
>JAZDLX010000094.1:0-5991 GCA_043801585.1 bacterium
ACTCTTTTTTCCGTCGAAGATCACGAGAATGCGCTGCTCGAGGTGGATCTGCTGCCATCCCCCTTTATCGGCTACTCGCTCAATAAAAGCGGCCAGGTTCTCGTACGCGGGACCTATTACAAGGGCGGCCTGCTTCACAGGATATCGTTTCATGCTACCGTGGACGAGGTGGAGGAGGGCGCCGAAACCACCGTGCTGCATATTGTGCCACCCATCCTCACCATCGCTTCGCTGATCGTCAAACTCACGACAAAGGACAGTCCACGCTGTCTAGAAATCCCCATCCACGGCGCACCGGTCCAGGCCCGGGTGCTCGATGTCACCCCCGAAAACATCACCTCCATCGTTACCCCAATCTTCGAGGCTCATCCTCATACAGAACGCATCCGCGGCGTTCGCGCTCAGTTCGTCGACCTGCCTGAGCTCGGTTCAATTAAAATTCCGGACGAGGAAACTTCGGTAGAGAGAACGATGGAACTGGCCACAGTCGAGGAAACCAGGACGGTGACGACATCCGATGCTGACAGGGATGGTGGGGCGGCGGTTGAAACGAAACGGAGTGGTGAAGCGCTGATAATCCTGAAGGCGGAGGCCATTCGCGGCCGGGTCGCTTCGGCTCTTCGCGAGCTCGGGTGGAGTGTGCGCGAGCATGCGCATCCCGGCGAATTGAGTGAAGACGGATTCGCGAATTGCTGCGATCTGATTGTTCTCGGACTTGACCAGGCCGGGCAGCACGCGGTAGACTGGCTCCTCGAACGGATAGGGTCAGGCAGTCTCAGCGCACAGCGATTTATTATCGTAGGCCCTTCACTGGCCACCGCCCGCGAGAACGAATGGCAGGAGCTGGGACACGGTCTGTTTATTCGCGAGAACATGCCGGAAAGCTGGATTCGAAACCGGCTCGCGAAGTGGTTTGACGCTCCCGAAAACGATGCGGTGAAACCCGTGGATTCCGTGAATCCACTTGTGCTTGCCGCGGATGACGACCCGGACCTGCTCGAATCGCTCAGGGATCTGCTCACCAGGCGTCAGTTTCGGATCATCACAGCGCCGGATGGCCGGGCAGCTCTGGCCGCCGCCCACAAGTTTCTCCCGAACCTGATTCTGCTCGATTTTGAAATGCCTCATTTCAATGGACTTGAGGTGCTCGAGAAACTCCAGGCGAGCAAGGAGACGCGGAAAATCCCGGTCATCATGCTCACCGGCTCGGGGGAACAGGAAGCGGTGGAGCGTGCCCTCGGCAAGGGGATTTCAGACTACATCGTCAAACCCTTCGAAGAGTACGGACTGATCCGGCGTATCCGCAGTCTGCTGGCCAATCCGGCTTGAGCAGAGAAGAACCGGCGGGCAAATGACCTCGTGTCGGACATATAATTCGCCCTCATGCCATTTCACCGAGCTCGATCTGGGCATCTTCATTTTCTCGCGGCTCTGACACCGGCACATGAGAATGGCAGAGTGAATACTTCTGACTGAAAGAGGCTCCCCACTCAAATGCCGGTGGAATGGCTCGGTTGTACGTTTCGGCAGCAACACCACATGATTGGTTTCGCCGGAGCCTGAACCCCACAAAGCGCGAGGTATCCTGGTCGCAGGCGATGATGTCCCCGCCTCGGGCGTTTCGCACGGGGTGCGTCAACTTCAGATCCGGCAGGGAGAGCTGGTAGCATCCGTATTACCGTTCGAGGTGTCTGGCAAGCAGGAGACTGATCCGGAAGGGACCTCGGCGGAACGCGATGATCCGCCTTTCCTTCGTTCACCCTCTCATCAGGGCATACGCGATGTCGGCGCAGGAGTGCAGGTCTTCGATCAGGATGTACTCATCATTTCCGTGCGGGTTTTCCGATCCGATGCCGAGGACGATCGTCGGCAGGTTGCGGGCGTTGAATTCGTTGGCGTCGCTTCCTCCCGCTGAGGTGGTGGGTGTCGGGTCAAGGCCGCAATCGCGCAGTGCCTTCTCCACCGCGCCGCGAACGTCTCCGTTCGGTTCGTGGACGTAAGGGAGGAAGTCCCAGTGGGATGTCAGCTCGACGCTCGCTCCCGCTTGTTCCGCTTCCCGCTCGAACGCCGTACGGACAACGGCGAAGTGCTTCTCTACGTTTTCTTTTGTCAGCGAGCGGATTTCTCCCACCACCGTCGCTGATTCGGCGATCACGTTGGTGGCCGTGCCTCCCTCGAAAGTGCCCACGTTGGCCGTTGTCGACTTGTCGATCCGTCCCCAGGGCAGCGCGGCGATGGATTTCGCAGCAACGAGAATCGCGCTGATTCCCTTTTCGGGTGCGACACCGGCGTGTGCGGCCCTGCCGGTGACCATCACAGAAAACTTCTTCGCGCCGTAGCCGTGAGAGATATAATAGCCGGGACGTTCCTGGCTGTCGAAGACAACAGCGTGGGTGATCGCCTCCGGGATCTCCATGTGGATGGCGCCCGCGGAATCGGTTTCTTCGCGGACGGTGAATGCGATAGTAAAACCGGTGATCACGGCTTTTTCTTCGAGCAACCGTTTCGTGGCGTTAAGGATCGCCGCGATTCCCGCACGGTCGTCAGCGCCGAGAATGGTGGTCCCCGAGGAGGTGATGCGATCCGCGAGCGCCTTGGGGACAAGTTGCTTTGTGGGACGCACGGTGTCCATGTGGGCGACGATCAACCGTTCGCCACCGCCGGCGACGGGGCAGATCAGATTGCCGCTCTCGCCGCCGTGCTTTGAGGTGCTTGAGTCTTCGCAGGGGTTCAAACCCCAGGAACGAAGAAGGGTCAGGAGATAATCACGGACAGCTCCCTCATGGGCGGAGGTGCCGTCGATTTGCACCAGTTCGAGGAAAAGATCGACAAGCGGGTCGTTCAAAGTCCCAGTCCGTTCCGTTGGTCAGGTTTTTAGCTGCTGGTTGAGTAGAATATAACAGTACGGGCCAAAATCTGAATGACATATGGAAATTTTATCGAAATGTATCGGACATGAGAAAACAAAAAGATAATCTGATAAACTTAAACTTAAGTTACGAAAACATCGGTCAACGAGAAGTAAATCCCTGTTTCCGTAGAGTTTTATTATTCAATGAGTTTAGACCTAATTAAGTTCAACTACCTAAAGTAATTAAAGCCCCAAACGCGTTTCTCTTCTTTAAACAAATCGAAAAATTATTCTCATCTGGAGCTGGTGAGCGTGATCAGCTCAACCTATCAAAGTATATCACTTCTGAATAACAATTACAGCTCCTGGCCTTAAAAGAGTACATGGGTATCGAGTCTTTTGCCGTTTTTGATACATTTTGCTCTGTGAAAAGAAAAGTATAATAAAGATGAAGGTTAAGGCCTCGGCAGTCTCACCGTGGAGGACACACCCCAACTCTTAGCGCAACGCTTATTTCCTGTACGGTGCATATCCAGGCGAACTCTTCCAACGCTTCGAATCCAGCGCCCAGTCGGCACGATCTCCGCATATGTTATCTTTAGATATTGACCAAGACACCACAAGGCATTGTTATCATTCACGTCATTACTAACTTCATTGGTCGTTTCGAGGTGGGTAAGAAATTTTGTAATAAAATCTTCAAGTGTTTTTCCTGTTTCTCCCTGATACACTTCTGCCTGTAATAGTTCCAGGTATTCACGAGGAGAATACCCTATTTCCAACTGTGGCCTGCCTCCAATCGTGCTTCCCTCGCCCTGCCACGGCATAATCGGCAGACTTTCAACCAATCCCACGGACCAGCCTGGAACGGCACAAATACGTCCATTATTGACTACTTCTAATTTGGTCTGTCCCCGATGATTGCTTGAATATTCTTGAGGAAAATATACAAGCTCGTTTGTATCTAGTGCCTGTCTTAAAGTATCCCATATCCAGACATGTTTTTCGGTATTGACACGAACAGGGGTTAAAGGATCAGAAGGAGAACGCTTGGTTTGATAAATTTTTCCTTCTGCTGCGTGTTTAAGAATAGCTGCTTTCATTCGGTCAATAAGAAGGGGTGTTGGCATCGCCATAGGTGTTAATTCTAAACGATTAAACCCTTGTGAAACTTTTCGGTCTACAAGTTCTCTATTATGAGCAAATAGTTCAACAACCTGTTCTTGGGTTGGTATTGGATATTCTCTTCCATCTATTCCAATGACCCCAATGCTTTCTGATTTCGGAAGAAGCGAGAGAATGCCGGTGCGGTTTAAGGCGCTGACGCAACGGGCATATTCCCTTTCAACAGGAAATAACTGTTTTGATTGAGGAGCTCCTTTAATTGTTGCTTCATTTTCTTTCACTCTGAACTTCACGATTTTCTTCACTATATCAAACGGAATCGGCCTATCAACTGGAAACTGGACAGATCCTTTTGCCTGTTTGTAGGGAGACAGCTCTTTTTTGAAAGCAATGATTGCCGATGGCGTGGGATAGAACCCGATATGTTTCTTGAACGCGGCAAAATGCACCAGGTTTTTACCGTTGAGCCTGAAGGTGGGTATTCCGTAGTTTATCGTTTCTTCGGCTTTAGACGCTGATTCTCTGACTACCCGCCTAAAATTTTCTAAAATATCCTGAACATTCTTTGGAAACATAGAGATATATTCGCCAATGGTTTTAAATTGTTTTTTTGTTGTTTCCATAGAATTATTCCTGTATCAACTTCGCTGAATGCAAAACTTGGCGGAGAGGGCGGGATTCGAACCCGCGTTAGGGGTTGCCTAAACACGCTTTCCAAGCGTGCGCCTTCAACCACTCGGCCACCTCTCCTGAAACGGCCCCAATCTAACCGCTGCTCCCGGATGATGCAAACCGATGGGGATACTGCCGGAGGCCCGTCCCGGTCCCTCCGCACTGCATGGCGGTAATACGCCTGCTTTGTCTTCCTAATAGAAACCCGGGGTTGTCGTTTATGGGCTACTTGTCTGCGACATGGCAAGCCGGGTAGTCGTGCCACTCCATCCAAAGAATTAGAATAAACCCTGTTTGCTCGCTACGCTAAGCAAACAGGGGCACTCGAAAAAGATCGCGGGCAGGGACGCCGCGCCACGGGGCAGAGGGGGCCGACTCGACCGCCCAACCCCCCAGAAGAAACCCGCGATTGGCTATCCCGGGTTACCTGTCTGGGGTCGCCGACCCCAGGTTCCATGACAGTTGACTCTCTCCTACTTCACCAGCACCAGTTTTTTTACCTGAGTATACCCCGGTGCGGCCATTCGACAGAGGTAGGTTCCGCTGGCGAGACCGGAACCGTCGAAAGTACGAGTGTAGGAACCGGGGGCGAGGATGCCCTGATGCAGCAGGGCGACGCGCTGACCGAGCAAATTGAACACCTCGAGGGTGACATTGCCGGTGCGGGGCACGTCAAAGACGATCCGTGTCGCCGGGTTGAACGGGTTCGGATAGTTCGGTTTCAGGTCGAAGGCATGTGGAAGCCGAACCGCTCCCGAGGGATCGCCCACCGAAGTTGCGAACTGCCCGATGATTCGTGCGATGAGCGTGTCAAGCTGAGCCGTTGGTTGGAGATCGATGTCTCCGCTGATGGCGGCAGCCCCAATCTCGAAGGAGAAGTAATAGGCGTATCCGCCCCAGGGGGTGATGTTCACGATTCCGTAAATCTCGGAGTCGGTGTCACCTTGAAAGAGAGTTGAGGCGGAGGCGCCGAGATTCGGGTAGAGGTAGTCACTCCACCGCGAGGCGTTTGTTGCTTCGTAGTAAACCACGTACGGGTCATCAACGAAGGGGTTGGTGATTGTGCCTGAGGAGCCAATGAACACCGAATCGGCGCGCTCGACCGGATCGCTGTTGATGCCGGCCAGCCCGAATATATCGTAGGCGGGATCGCCGGTGAAGAAGAGTGTCGGATTGTCACCGTAGATACCCTTCTCCCAGGCCCAATCGGGAGCGGAGAGCACAATGGGCTTGCTGCTGGTGACGTACTCCTCGAAGAGATTTTCATCACTCACGAACATCGGCATGTACTCCGCCGTCGTTCCGGTGTAGAGAATGATCCTCCAGTCGTTGGCGTCGATCAG
>JAZDLX010000115.1:0-130784 GCA_043801585.1 bacterium
TCAAGTATGTGGCACGCCACTGACATCGAACACAAAACATGCGACTACGATCGCGAATAGCAGCACGACAACACGGTCAAGGGAAAACAGGCGGAGAAGGCACATGACCCTTGACTGCTCTACATAGCAGTCGGGCCACCCATCGGCCAACCACAATGAAACCCGACTTGACAAGCAAGTCAGGCCACCCATCGACCAACCACAATGAAACCCGATCAGTCAATTGACTGATCGGGCCACCCGTTGATACTACTCCATATCGATTCAACCGACCATCACGACTTCTGATCCGACTTCCGGGCAAGACCGATCAAGTCCTGCGAACCGTCCACGTCGAACGGCGCTCCGCTGAAATCCCCATACAGGGTAATCGCACCGAAACCGGTCTCCCTCAGTATCTCCTCGATCTGTTCACGCCGCCAGGGGGAGAGCAGGGTGGAATGGATGTTCTGCACCCAACTCTGCCCGACACGTGTGAAATGGACGACGTTGAACCGAACCCTCTCCTCTTCGAAATCGTTGAAGCGGAAGAAGATCTGTTCGTTTTCACCTTCGCGGAAAGTGGTCGGCAGCAGGAACCTTTCGCGTGTCTTCAACAACCGGTCATAGTTTCTGTTCTGTAAAAGAAAAACACCTCCCGGCCGGAGGAGATCGTAAACGTCAGCAAAGAGCTTTTTCAGCTTTGGAAGAGTGTCAATGTGGGGGAGTGTGTTTCCCAACGCCAGGATGGCGTCATAGGGTCCCTGAACCCGGGACGCGAACTGATCAAAATCGGCTTCGACGAATCGAAGCTTCTCGTCTTCGGTGTCAAGCATCAGCTTTGCGTCGCCCTTGCCCCTGGCGAGTTCGAGAAGCACCGGTGAAGGATCGACACCAGTGACATCGAGACCCCAATTCCGAAAAAGATGAGCGTGATGGCCGGTGCCGCAACCGAGGTCGAGGATCCGCGCAGCCCGAATTTCGCTGAAGAGCCTCTGGAAGAACGGCGCCTCACGTTCGAGGCGGGGCTTCCAGCGAATCATCAGATCGTACTTGTCGCCAAGCTCGTCGTAGAGCGACATGGGATCAGCGTCCTTGCGGTTTCTTCTCGTCACCCTCTGTGGTGCTGTCAGGAGTGACTTTGTAATGAAGGCGATAGACCTCCTCGCCTTCCCGGATCATTCCTTTACGACGCGCTTCCTCTTCGATCACAAAGGGATCGGCTTTCTGAAGCTTTTCAAGCTGCTGCTGCAGTTCCTCTTTTTCCAGTTGCAGCTGTTGTACTTCATTCTTCAGGCGGTCTCGTTCTTCGCGGAGCTGCCGAAACTGGAGAAAGCCGCTGTCCTGGCTGAATATGAGATATATGCCAAGCAGCAGCGCCAGGCCGATCGCGCCAATCCACAGCAACGTCCCCGGTGTCAACCGGAGAGACATTTTCCGAGGAAACGTGTTCTGTTTCAATCGTTAAAACCGTGTGCCTGCGTAGATCGCGGCGTCACCCAATTCCTCTTCGATGCGAAGGAGCTGGTTGTACTTGGCGATGCGATCCGTCCGGGAAGCGCTTCCGGTCTTGATCAGGCCCGTATTCGCACCGACGACCAGGTCGGCGATGGTCACATCCTCCGTTTCGCCGCTGCGGTGCGAAACGACCGATGTGTATTTCGCGCGAGTCGCCATATCGATGGCGTCGAGCGTTTCGGTCAGCGTACCTATCTGGTTGACCTTGATCAGGATGCTGTTGGCAACGCCGGCCTCGATCCCTTTCTTGAGGATTTCGGTGTTGGTGACAAAGATGTCATCGCCGACAAGTTGAATCTTCGATCCCAGTTTATCGGTCTGCACTTTCCAACCGTCCCAGTCGTTCTCGTCGAGCCCGTCCTCAATGGAGGCGAGGGGATACTTACCGATCCAGGATTCGTACAGTGCGGTCAGGGCATCGCTGTCGAAAGTCTTGCCTTCACCCGCGAGCACATAGACCTTTTTCTCTTTGTTATAGAATTCGCTGGCAGCGGAGTCGATCGCAAGTTTGACGTCCTGACCCGGTTTGTAGCCGGCTTTTTCGATCGCGGCCAGGATCACACCGAACGCCTCTTCGTTGGAGCTCAGGTTCGGTGCAAAACCGCCCTCGTCGCCGACGGATGTGCTCAATCCCTTATCGTGAAGAACCTTCTTCAGGTTGTGGAAGACCTCGGCGCCCATGCGCAGGGCCTCCCGGAAGGTGGGAGCACCGACCGGCATGATCATGAATTCCTGGATGTCAACGGTGTTGTCCGCATGGCGGCCACCGTTAAGGATGTTCATCATCGGAACCGGAAGCAGTTTTGCATTCACCCCTCCGAGGTAGCGGTAGAGGGGCAATTCGAGCGCGCCCGCCGCCGCGTGTGCCGTGGCGAGGCTGACGCCGAGGATGGCGTTCGCTCCAAGCTTGCTCTTGTTTGGAGTTCCATCCAGCTCGATCAGCAGCTTGTCGATCTCGACCTGGTCGAGAGCGTCGCGCCCAAGCACATGGTTGCTGATCACGGTGTTGACGTTCTCGACGGCTTTGGTCACGCCCTTGCCGAGGAAACGGCTTTTGTCACCGTCGCGGAGTTCAACGGCTTCCTTTTCGCCGGTTGATGCACCGGAAGGAACGATTGCGCGACCGACGACTCCGCTCTCAAGGGTTACGTCCACTTCAACCGTGGGGTTGCCGCGGCTGTCGAGGACTTCACGCGCGAAGACATCGAAAATTTCCGTCATGGGAAAGCTCCTTAGTAAGAGTCCCCCGCCGGCGAGATGCGGGCGGGGGTATCAGTAGCGATGTCAAACCCACACGGCAGGAGAGTCGTGCGGCGAATAGTTGACCGAAGCAAAGCGTAAAAGCACAAGCGGCTCGACGGTCAACGTCAATTAATAATCGTCGGCGTCAGGATCGATCAGAAGATCATCGTCACCCGGTGGAGCCATTCCCTGCTGAACCTCGAGCGCTCGATCAAAATGCTCATCCGGAACGAGCAGTGTGGCCTGTGATCCATAGTAGCCGGTTTCCAGGCTGCTTGCCCCGTAGAGAGCTTCGATTAAGCATGGGATGCCCTCTTCCTCAAGCTGCTCCTTGACCAGCTTGGCGAACGCCAGGCCAGGAAGCGGATCAAGTTCGACCCAATCCTCATCTCCGACCTCTTCGAAGGTTTCACGGGCAGAACCCTCGACAAGGGGACCCCCACACTCGACGCACTCATCAACATCGTCGTCGTAGTCAATCGTGCAATTGGGGCAGTAACGCATGCAGTCACTCTCCAAGGTGTAGTCTGTTCAACGCTCGAGCGAGACCCTTAGCGGGGACTCGGTGACCTCCCATTGGCCTTTCCCGACATTCTGTCCGTTCGCAAAGGCCAGATAGCTGTATTTCCCGTAGTGGGGAAGTTTCGAGGCGATCGGTGCCAGAGCGTCTGGGGAGGATGCCCAAAGCACAATGTTCACGCGCGAAGGATCGTCCATATCCCGACTGGTGCCAACGATTGCCATTGCTTTGTCAGAAAGATCAGTTCCCGACGCCGTCATTGCATCACGCGCAGCGGAGATCGTCTCCGTCTCTCCAAACATCATCACTGACCGCCCGGCGTACACCTCGGAGGAGTATTGCGAGGCCGTGATGATTTCGGCGTTGCCTCGCCTGAAGAAATTCTCTGCGAACTGCCGGTAAGATTCCGCCATTGCGCCACTTTCCGGAACGACGACCACAGGATTATCGGCGCCATAGAATCCTGCCAGTGTCGGTGGAGCTTCCTTCGGGTCAAGGACGCGGAACAGGTGGAAATCAGGATCGATTTCCAGTTCCACGGGATGCCCGGGAACCTCAACGCGCGCATGGTACATCCTGCCACGTACTCCACGCAAGACATCCATGAAAACAGAGTCCCCGTCGAGTTTCACTGTGATCGGGACATCCACGACAAACGGATCGCCCTGTTGAGCCTGTTTCAGATCGAATTCAATCCGGGCGCCGTTTTTGGAAAAGTGAGTCTGAACATTCTCCACGGCGAATTCCGGGGCTCCGGTGCGGTTGATCCACTGTTTTTGGAAGACACGGAAATCTTCGCCGGAAGTTTCCGTGAAATAATCGAAGATGTCAGACCAGGAGACCCGTGTAAACTGACGCTCAGCGTACAGTTTCCGCAGGGCGATCCAGAACGGATCATGTCCGATCTTTTTCTCGACCATGTGAAAAACCATCATTGACTTGCCATATCCGATCGTGCGGGTGCCTGCTGTTGTGCGGCTCGTGAAGTCGCTGAGTGGGAAATCTTCCTCGTCGCCACGAATGACATAATCGGAATAGTCGCGGAGATCATCCATCCGGTACTGCTTTGCGGCTTCCGGGCTGGTCTCGACCTTCAACCGATAGTCGGCGCTGTAGACGGTCAGTCCCTCGCACCAGTTGCCACTCTCGTACTCGACGAGACAGCCGTTGCCCCACCAGTTATGTGCGATCTCATGGGGGAGGCTGGTGAAGGGAATGAACGGCAGCGCAAGCACCTGGCTGCCGAGTAGCGTATAACTGGGCATCCCGTAGCCGGTCGGGAACCAGTTCTCCACGACGCTGAAGCGATTGAAGGGGTAGCGGCCGATCAACCGGTTGTAATCCATCAGGTATTTCGCGGAAAGGCCAAGGTAGCGATCGACCAAAGGTTCGCTTTGAGTGTAATAATACATCGCAACTTCCATGTCCCCGGCCTGTAGAGTCTTCAGCTTGTATGGCCCGGCCACGAGATAGCATCCATCAACGGGGTGGACAGACGAAAACGTGATCGACTGGTTCGATCGATCGACGATGTTTCCCTCGACGAGACCTTCCCAATTTCCGGGCAGCTCCATGGTGGTGTTGAAAATGGAGAGGGACGATTCACCGGGCTGGACCGGGTAATACCCTGTCCAGGGCGTCAGAAAGGCGCCCTGCGGGTCGATAATCCCGGTGGTCTCGTCCGCGATTTCCCAGCGGGAAAATTCGGGCACTTGCACCACGTCGTGAATTTCACCGTGGTAGCCAAGGTGGATCTGGGTTTTTTCCTCTCGTCCCGAGATGGGGATCGCATAGAGCGCGAGATGGTCGTGACTCTCGCTGCTCTCGGATGCAGTCGACCAGCGGGCGAGGTAGGAACCGACCTCTTCGCCATCCGCCACAAGCAGGAGTTCACCCATGACCCCACCATCAGCTTCCACATGGTCGATGGAGAGGTTTCGGTTCAGAAGGAAAAAGAACGTATCCACCGTCGCTTTCGTCCAGGTGAAATCCACAGAGCTCGTCAGCGTGTGGGTTCCCGGATCAAGGTTGTGAATGAGCGTCATCTCGGGAATCTCTCCAAGATTCGGTTCCGCTGTCGGTCCGGAAACGAATCTTACAATAAGCACCAGGACAGCGACCACGACGAGCGCAACCACTGCAGTGAGTATGGCACGACCGTTCATCCTTTACTCCAGTATTGTCGTTTAATCCGGCCAAACGATATGTATCAGCAATGCAACCAAAGCGCCCGTTCCCGCTGCCAACAGGTTCACAGCGTTGTTATCCACCCACGTTACCCCACGCGCAAGCTGTCCATTTGCTCCCGCATCCAGCCTGACTTCCGTGCGTGTTCCCGAAGCGGAAATCCACTGTCCTTGAATCCACGCTCCCGCGAGGCTATCCGCGATGCCACCGAACAACCCTGCATAAAGGACAGTCCACGTGTCACAGTTGTCAAGAATGCCAGCAAATTTCGCCGACAGGGCGACACTCGCGGCTCCGGCCATCGAGGCAAGGGTGCCCAGTGCACTGATAGCTCCCGATTCGCCAGGCGGTGCTGTCCGCACTGTTCGTAGCGATACGGGATTCCCGCCCAGCGGACGGCCCCATTCCGTGGACCAGGTGTCCGCCGCGGCTGCCGCGAATGACGCGGACATCATCAGGCCCCAAAGACCGTTGTGATAAACGATTTCGATGATTGCAAGGAGCGTTGCCGGCAGACCGTTTGCCAACACCTGAACCAGGTTTCTCCTTCTTTCGTGACCTTTCGCTCCTCCCGGCCAACGAGTCCAGAGGCTTGAGAAAATCAGGAATGTCAAGGCAGGAACGAGTGCCGCAAATCCCCATGCTGCAAACAGCAGAATCGCCATGGATGCCGCCGCCAGCGCACCGGGGATCGTCAGTAGTCGTAGCGCCACGAACAGATAGATCCCAGCCACGAGAACGAGGGATGCAAGGATCAAATCCACCAGCCCGGACCTCCATCCAGCGGCATTCGTTTCCCGGAAATCTCATCGAATCGTCAATCAGCCGAACATAACCGCAAAGGACGCCCCGGTCAACGCTGCAATCGAGTCAGAGGCGATTCTCCTTCTCCCTGAAATCCTACCGTTTTTTTATGGATCAAGCCTTTCCTTTTCCTGTACCTTGGCAGCCCGGAGGATTACTGAAAGGGAGGGCGATGAACGCCCACGGTTCACAGCCGCCCTGGCCGATGTCCAGGAGCAACCTCGCCAAATTGGAGAACAAGAAATACCGCCAGCGCTGGGGTCTTTATCTCCTCGATGGAACAGCGACGATTCGCGACGCCCATCAGGCTGGCGCCCGTTTTCACGGCATCCTCGTGGATGAACGGTATCACAATCATGATGAGGAGACTGCTCTGGTCCAGGCGCTGCGGGGAGCAGGGGTGCCCGTTCAGGAGGTAACCGAGCCGGAGTTGTCACACATCAGCGGACTTATCACACCCCCGCCTTTGCTGGGAGTCGTTCTCGAAGAACAGGCTTATCTTCCTGAAATACCTGTCGTTACGCCATTGGTCCTGGCTCTTGACCGCGTTCAGGACCCCGGCAATGCCGGGACGCTTCTGCGTTCGGCGGCATTTTATGGCGTGAAAGAGGTATGGTTCGGAAAAGGAACCGTAGAGCGCTATAATCCCAAGGTGTTACGAGCCGCGATGTCGGCCCATTTTCACTTGAAAATCGCCGTCAATGTTGATCTCGAGAGTGAGGTCAGGCGTGCCAGAGAGAGCGGTTGCCATGTCTATGTTGCGGACATGAGGGGGGAGGAGCAGGCGATTGCGCCTGATGCATCCCGCCCCGCAATCCTGATCCTCGGAAATGAACCAAACGGTGTGGACCCGGTTTTGCTGACCCTGGCGGATACTCGCCTTGCTATTGCGAGACGTGGCCGGATAGATTCATTGAACGTTGCCATGGCGGGTACAGTCCTTCTGGATCGGCTGTACGCTGGACGAAACATGTGAGATCCCGTGAATTCTTCTGATAACCAAAAACCCCAACGGCCACCTTATCCCATCAGTTCAGGCGACATCACCCGTGTCATTCTGGCGACTCTTCTGGTTCTGGTTGCGGGATTCACGATCGTCCTCCTGCTGACGATGACCGGAATACTGACCGGAGGGGAGCCTCCGACACCCGAGCACCTTGAGAACTGGACGAAGGAGGGGATCAGCAGCTTGCCACTGGGACTCAAGCTGATGGCGATGGTGGTCCAGGTTGCGCTGATCATTCCCGTCCTTCTGTTCCTCAGAAACCGCAAGCTTTCACCTTTTGTGTTTCTCCGAGTACGTCCTGTGCCCATTTCACTCCTCTTCTTTTCGGTGCTGGTTGGTTTTGGAATTGCAATCATCGGTGATGAGATCAATCGATTGATTGGGCTGGTTCTGCCGATGCCAGATGAATTGTTCGAGGGACTGGCTCAGGCGATGACTCTGAAAACGACCTCGGATGTATTGACGATGGGAGTCACCGTAGCGGTACTCGCTCCTGTCATCGAGGAAATGATCTTCCGGGGGTTTTTTCAACGCTATTTCGAAGCAACTCGCGGAGTGACATCCGGGGTACTGGTCGCGAGCGCACTCTTCGCTGTGTACCATTTCAATCTCTACTGGCTGATTCCCATTCTCCTGATGTCAACCGTGATGGGGGCGATGGTATGGAGAGCGGAATCCGTGTTTCCATCGATGATGGTTCATGCAACCAACAATATAATTGGACTGGTAACCGCGAACCTCTGGGGAACCACGGGCCCTTCCTGGTACGAATTCAAGGGACAAGTGAGTCCCTGGATGATCCTGCTGGCGCTGGTCGTTCTCGTTGTCTCATTGCGGCAGTTCTTCTCCATCGCGGAAGAGAAGGGTCTCGGCGGTCACAGTCCCAGGGGAGATGCCGGGGGACACCTTGACACCAGGGCGTGAGGATGCCGATGTCGGGTGAACGAGTCCGCATCGGGGTGGTGATACGTGCCCGGGAAATCCACTTCGGCGTCGAGGGTGGATTCATCGCATCTGACGAGCACTTTCCGCAAGCCAACCTTCCTCCAGTTTCACGATGGAAAGTTTCGGTGCTGGAACCCTCGGCGACTCCTCGTTGGTCCGCCCGTGTGCACTCCTTCATCCATTCAGGTGACGCTGAAATACTCGCGTCGTTATTGATAAAACATGGGGTAGATGCCCAGGTGGCGGAGATGGGCGGAGACGCGGAATGGGGTCGAGCCGGCAAGCTGTCCACATCTGTCTGGGCGGTACTCGCCGGCGGCGGAGAAGATTACGATCAGGTTTTTCTGGAAACCCGTAATACGCTTGCCAACCTTCCGATGATACCGGGTACACCTCGTGGATGGAAGCGGTACGACGACCAACTGATGCAGTTTGACCTCGTTCGTCTCGCCTCGCCCTCAGGAGGGCGTTTGCGGTTCGAAGGGGTGGATGGAACCGTTGTCGATGTCGATTCCCCGTTCAGGTTGAATCCTCAGGGGGCTGATGCAAGCTTCGAGATCGCGAACGTACGGATTGGGGTTGATTTTCATTGGGACCACCGTGAAACTCTTGCCTTTCGCGGATCACTGGAACTCATTGCCGACGGAGACCGGGTGACTGCGGTGAATGAACTTGACCTGGATCTCTACCTGACTTCAGTGCTCGGAAGTGAAATGCGTCCTGATTGGCCGGGTGAGGCGCTCGCAGCGCAGGCCGTTGCCGCACGCTCTACTGTTCTCTCGACTCGAGGACGGCATCATTTTAACGAAGCCTTCGATCTCTGCCATGATGATCACTGCCAGGATTACCAGGGAATCAGCAGGGAGAGCGATACGGCTCGAAGGGCCTTGAAAAGTACGCAAGGCTGGTTGCTCGCAGCGGAGGATCGCGTGATGGATGCCCGTTTCGCCAAGTCCTGCGGCGGGGTGACCGATTCCTTTGCAACTGCCTGGGATGATGATCGGGTTCCTGCTCTCGAGTCTGTGTTTTGCGCGGAAGAAATGCCTTCAACCGCTGCCGAATTGATGGCCGAACATGGGGGGAGAAAGGCCGAGACGCTGCTCGAAACTTTTCTGTCGAATCCTCCCGCCTGGGCTGCGTGCAACCCGAAATTCTCGCGATACCCCGAATCGGTGACTCCGATGGAGGAGCTGTATCGGTGGCGGCGCGAGTTGACTCCGGATCAACTGAGGAAATTGATCCACCAAAGAACCGGCATCGAGCCTGGTGAGATTGTCGATATGGTTCCCCTGGAATACGGCGATTCCGGGAGGATCAAATACCTGCGTGTGATCGGTAAACAAGAGTCCGTGACGGTCGGAAAAGAACTCGCAATCCGCCGCCTGTTTTCAAACACCCATCTTCCTTCGAGTGCCTTTATGGTGAACCGAGGCGCTGCGGGAGAGTGGGTGTTCGAGGGAATCGGTTGGGGACATGGCGTCGGTCTTTGCCAGATGGGCGCCGCTGCACTCGCGGGAAAGGGGTGGGACGCAGCCAGGATCCTGCGCCATTATTACCCGGGAGCATTCATCGTTGAGAAGTGATTTTCTTGTGTCCCCTGAGTCGTGCTCGGGGGGGCGTTTGCCCCTTGTACTTCAGGATAAGTTTGCGTAAGAATACTGCTTGGTTCAGATTGTCAGCTTAACGGTTATGGGCGGTTCACGATAATGCTTAAATTCTCGGAAATAAAAGCCTTGGGTAAAAGCCCGAAGCTTGCAAAAACGGCTGAGGAAGTCGAAGATCGACTTCGCAGAATGCGCCGGTGGACGCGTGGACCGCTCAATCGCTTCCTGTCCTGGCTTATCCAGATGATGATTGCCGTGCCTACGTTTCTCTTTCTGAGACTCTTCAATAAGGTTCACGTCCACAATCGAAGGAACCTGCGGATCATCGATCCGCCCTACATGTTGATCTCGAACCACCTGACCATGTTCGACGATATCTTCATCGATTCCTACGTCTTCATGCCTTGGGCCATATTCAATCTCAAGTATTTTCCATGGCACGCTCCGGAGGAGAAAAATTTCTTCCTTGGACCCATTGTCGCCTGGTTCATGAAGAAGGCTCAATGCATACCGTTAACCCGTGGCCATGGAGTTTTTCAGCCGGGAATGACGAGGTTGAAGGAACTGCTTCAGGGGAATGCGATCGTTCACATTTTTCCCGAGGGCACTCGCAGCCGCAGTGGTGACATCAACCAGGGGCAGGTGGGAGTAGGCCGGCTCGCCTATCAGGCTAAATGCCCGGTAATCCCTCTTTACCATGAAGGAACGAGAGATCTGCTTCCTATCGGTTCGCACCGTCTCCGTACCGGAGAACGGATGGAGATCATTGTCGGCGATCCCATCGACATGTCGGATCTGTATGCCCGCGAGGATAGCCGGGAAGTTTATCAGACCATTGCGGATCGAATGATCGACAGTTTTCGGTTGCTTCGAACAAAACTCCATAAAGAGGGTAATGGGGTCGTCGATCTCTCCCAGTATGAACCTCAACCGGAGAGTAATCTCACCTCGTGAACGACACCTCCCGCACGGCTCCTTCCGAATCGGTGCCTGCGCCTCCGGGCAGAGGGGCTAAGGGCACAAGGGCATTTGCCCTTTTCATTGCGATTGCCTTTTCGCTCTATGCCGGGATCAATGCGTTTCTGTTCGTGCAGATCACACTTGCATCTCACCTGAGCGGAGCCGCTCGACAGGTACTTAGTGGGGTTCTTCTACTTTGGGCATTGACCTTTCCCATTGGAAGGATGCTTCCCGGTGATAACTGGTTTGTCAGGTTGTTGCGCACGATGGGCGCCTGGTATCTCGCGGTCATGGTCTATTCGCTGCTCCTCGCGCTGGTTGTCGATCTTGTGATCATCACGGATTTGCTGTTCTCATGGTTCCCACCGTCGATTCGCCAGAATCCGGTGTGGGGCAGAGGGATTCTGATCGCTGGTGTCTTGGTGGTGGCGCTTTTCGTCCTCGCAGGCTACATCAACGCACTACGGCCACGGATCGTTCGATACAGCGTTTCGATGAAAGGCTATCCAAAGGAGAAACCGTCCCTCGTCATGGCGATGATCTCGGATCTCCATCTCGGTGCGGTCGTCACTCCGGGAAGGGCGGAAACCTTTGTCGAAAAGCTGGAAAAACTCAAGCCGGACGTGATTTGCATCGTCGGCGACCTGATCGATGAAACCCCCTCGAGGTTGCACCCTCACCTTGAACCGTTTCGCAGACTGAGACCGCGCTACGGTGTCTACTCCGTCACAGGAAACCACGAGTACTACAATGGCCGGGACGAGAGCGTTGCCTTGATGCGTGAGTATGGAATTCGTGTCCTCGAGGATGAAGCAGTGGAAATCGCGGACAGCATCCTGCTCATCGGTGTTGAGGATCGGCCCGGTGCACTTCAGCGCCGTCGCCCCGTTCGACCCTTGGGCGAGGTTCTGGCTGCCTGGAAAGAATCTCCTTTGCCGAAAGTGCTGCTGCACCACACGCCTGTGATGATGGGGGTTGCGGATCAAAACGGCATCGGATTGCAGCTTTCCGGACATACGCACGGTGGTCAGCTCTGGCCTTTAGGTGGAATGTCAAAACGGACCTATGGCATTGCGAAGGGGTGGAAAATGTACGAAAAAGGAATGAGACTTTTCGTCAGCGTGGGGCTTGGCACCTGGGGTCCGCCGGTGCGTGTGGGAAACGCACCACAGATCGTACTGCTGACATTGCACGATGAATGAATCGCAGGGATCCGGTTCCGGATCACGGAAGAGGGAACACCCTATCGCGGGAAAACAGGCGGCGAAGCCGTTGAGCCTGGGAGTCGGCAATGTCAAGGAAGTTCTGGTAATCTTCGACGTCTCCGCCGGTGGGATCGAGAATGTCCGTATCCCCTGACCAGCCGGGATCACGGCCGTAGGCGAGCAGGGGCGCGACACGTCCGGCCAAAGCGGGATACTGCTTCAGGAGCGTACCTGTCTGCGATTGTTCAACCGTCAACACAAGGTCGGCATACCTGGCCACTTCATCGTCAAAGGGTTGTGAGAGGTGTCCGGCGAGCGATTCCCCCCGCAGTCTCATGACCGTGAGCAGGACCGGATGTGCCGGCAATCCGGGGGTCGCATAAACCCCAGCGGACGAGATTTTCGGTAGCTTCCTTTCGAGCAGATTGAGTGATTCGAGTTCCGCCTGGAGACGGTGAGCGATATACGGGCTGCGAGTGATATTTGCGGTGCAAACAATCACAAGATTTTGTCGTTTTCGGACTGGAAGTAGACTCATATACGTAATCTCCTGTTATCATGTGCCAAGGTTGTGGAAGGATGACACGCAACGCAAGGGCAGGATGCAGTCGGTTGCACTCGATGGGGAGAATTCGATGATGATCGGAACAGTCGTCAACGCCGGGGCGGTGCTCGCAGGTGGGAGCCTGGGGCTCATCGTCCACAGCCGCCTCTCTGAACGTCACAAGGCGATCGCCTTCCAGGGACTCGGGCTGGTGACCCTGATGCTGGGATTGTCCATGGCGCTCCGCACCCTCAATCCGGTGATCCTGATTCTCAGCATCCTCGTGGGGTCACTGATCGGCGAAAGCATGCGGCTCGAATCGAACCTTGAATCGAGCGTCGAATGGGTACGCAGCCGTTTCGCCAGGAAATCGGATTCACGTTTCACGGAGGGTGCGATCACCGCGTTCATGATGTTTTGCATGGGATCGATGACGATCATCGGAGCTCTCGAGGATGGAATGGGGAAGGGGGCTGACCTCCTCTTTGCAAAATCGGTGCTTGACGGATTTGCTTCAATGGCCTTCGCCGCGACGTTCGGGGTGGGTGTCCTGTTCAGCGTTGTGCCGCTGCTGGTTTATCAGGGAGGGTGGACGGTTGCCGGGTATCTGCTCGGAAATCTGCTCCCGGAAGCGGTCACCGCGGAACTGAGCGCAGTCGGCGGCGTGATCCTGATCGGATTGGGTCTCAACATCCTCGAATTGAAAAAAATCCCACTGCTGAACATGCTGCCCGCCCTCTTGATTGCGATCCTGCTCGGCCTGCTGTGGCCTGCCCTGGGGCTGCACGGATAGGCCGCAAAACATCAATGGTCAAGGGAAATAAACGAAACAGGATGGACAGGATGAAAACGAACCTGGAA
Organism: bacterium; assembly: GCA_043801585.1. GTDB lineage: Bacteria > Electryoneota > Electryoneia > Electryoneales > Electryoneaceae > JAZDLX01. The sequence goes on from JAZDLX010000115.1 coordinate 13,376, forward strand.
TAGAATAAATAGAATTGTTTCGAGTTGTTTGCGTAGCGGTGACCGAAACTTGTTTTGCGTCGGGTTTCCATGCCGTTCAGACGACATGCAAAATCCAAGAAAAAAAATAGTCATCCTGAATCCGCCAGCCGGCGGATGAAGGATCTTTGTTTTCTTCTTATTGGTTCCGTCGTAAAAATACACAGATCCTTCCTATGCCTGTCGGCGGGTCAGGATGACTTCAAGCGGAGTTCCCCGGGACGCATGTCCGCCGAATTCCGAACCTTTGGGAGAAGGCGGATCAGTCCCGGACTTCATATCAGTATTCCATCCTGAACATCCTGGACATCCTGTTTCAGAAGTGGTTTTTGTCTGAAGTGGGTTCTCAGGGGACCATCGCAAGGGCAGCCATCACCTCGCCGGCTTTACGCCAGGGAGGCAGGCTGACCCGCCGCTGAAGCACCGCATGGGGGTCGTTCTCGATCTCGTAGAGGAGCGCCTTGTACACTCGGCGCATCGCTTCGGAAGTGATCAGCCGGGCGGCCGCACTGCGAGGACGATGGCGTTCCGCCTCCTCATAGGCCGACTTGGCCATGCCGATCAGCACTCGCACCAACTTCTCGAAACCCTTGCCTCCCCGGCCCTCGGCAAGGTCCTCCCTGGTAACGCCATGCTCGTCCATTAGTTCACGAGGGACGTAGACACGCCCCATCTTCGCGTCTTCACGCAGGTCGCGGATGACGTTGGTCAACTGGAGAGCGCGGCCCAGGGCCAGGCCGTATTTCTTGGCAGTGTGCCCTGCCACTCCAAACACCTCGAGGCAGAGCAGTCCGACAGTTCCTGCGGCACGATAACAATACTCTTCCAGTTCGGATTTTGTGTCGAGAGCGACCGGTCCGATGTCGCCCTCCATCCCAAGCAGCAAATCGTCGAAATACTGCCTTGTCAGACGGTAGCGCCCGACGGTATCGGCGAGTGCGATTTCCAGGGGTGTCTGGGGATTGCCGCGGTAGACGCGCTCGAGGGCGCTCTTCACGAGTTCGAGTGAGGTGCGGCAGAGGGAAGGCTCGGGGAGTTCATCCACGGCGTCATCGGCGGCTCGGCAGAACGCATAGACTGCGTAAATCGCGTACCGTTTCGTACGGGGGAGCAACTGGAAAGCGAGAAAGAAATTCCCCGCTGATTTCTTGACGACGGTTTTGCAATAACCGTATGCAGTACGTAAGTGCTTCACAGGTGCCGCCCCAGTAAGGCCCGAATAATTAATACACTTTTTTCAAATCTGCTGACACGCCGATGCTTTGTCCCAGCATCCCACGCCGCTCGCTTCAAGGCACTGAGTGCCAATTTCCCGCCGCCAGCGAAAAGGATGAGTTGGTCGCGGAGAGGACGCTGCAATCGACGAATCAAATCCACCCCCGCGGAAAGGTAAGTATCCGCTCTTTCGGACTCGAATGCAAGTAGTAGACGCAACGGCACCGGTGAGGGAGTCTGTGCTAACAATTCATCGGAGACGCCAAATCGCTGGAGATCTTCGAGAGGGAGGTAGACACGGTTCCGGTTCAAGAGATCCGTCCGGACATCCTGCATGAAGTTGATGAGTTGCAGGCCTGTGCATACGGAATCCGACAGGCGGTCCAACTCGGCGTCACGGTATCCGTGAACCCGCAGCACCCAGCGCCCCACAGGATTCGCCGATCCCTCCGTGTACTGAAGCACATCATCCCAGGTTTTATATCGGTCGTTCTGCTGATCCCGTTCGAACGCACGAATCATCGCGTCGAACAGATCCTGTTCGATGGGATGGTCCTGAATCACACTCTGTAGGGCGGCAAACGCGGGATGCCGGGGTGGCTTCCCGGAATAGGCATCCTCGAGATGACTCCTCCATTCCGACAACGCCTGCAAACGCGCCTGTCGTTTTGGACCTTCGGGCAGATGTGACGCGATGTCATCCGCTCGCCAATCGGCGCCCCGTGCGAACGCGTAGAGAGCCGAGTAGGCATGGCGAGTGGTAGGGGGGAGAAAGAACGACAGAACCGTGAAATTTTCGTAGTGCGCGGATGCGTAAGCACGGCACCAGTCAGACGCCTTCCGCTGTGTCCAGGCCGTCTTCGACTGCGCTGACTCCTCGAGCTTCTCGACTGTCCACTTGCGCATGCCGCACCCTCGATACGGTTGCGGCTCGGACTCTATTGAAGACGCTCGAGCCGAAAGATCCGTACGCCAAAAAGCGGGAAAGCCGCTTCAACTCAGATGTTTTTCGACCTCGTGAAGCACACCTTCCATCTCGGAGCGATACTCCTGCATCCGTTCCTCAGTATCCGCTTCGAAACGCATCACGAGTACCGGCTGCGTGTTGCTGGCCCGGAGCAACCCCCATCCGTGCTCGAAATTGACACGGACTCCGTCAATATCCACGACGTCATACCTGTCCTTGAAATGCTTTGCGACTTCTTCCACAATCTTGAATTTCAGCTCGTCCGGGCAGTCTACGCGCAGTTCTGGAGTCGAGGGATAAACCGGCAGATCCGCCAGCAATTCCGAGAGCGGTTTGTCTTCGGAGGCGATGATCTCCGCCAGGCGTGCCGCCGCGTAGATGGCATCGTCATAACCGAAGTAGCGGTCGTTGAAGAACATGTGCCCGCTCATCTCGCCGGCCAGTTTGGCATTCTCCTCACGCAGTTTCGCCTTAAGAAACGAGTGGCCGGTTTTCCACATGATCGGCTTGCCGCCGTGCTTTGCAATGTCTTCGTAGAGAGCCTTGGAACACTTCACCTCACCGATGACTGTCGCGCCGGGAAATGCTTTCAGGACATAGCGGGAATACAATGCGAGCAGACGGTCCCCCCACAGAATATTTCCCTTGTCGTCAATCACACCGATCCTGTCCGCATCGCCATCGAAGGCGATCCCGCATTCGAGTTTTTCCGTGAGAACGGCTCGTTTGATGTCCTCGAGATTCTTCGGGACGGTCGGATCGGGATGATGGTTAGGAAAGTTTCCATCCACTTCGCTGAACAGTTCCAACGGTTCGCAGCCCAGCATGTGAAACAGTTTTGGTCCCGCAAGTCCGCCGACTCCGTTTCCGCTGTCGAGGGCAACGTTTACAGGCCGCTTCAGCTTGATGTCCTTCGTAATCGTCTCGAGGTAAGCGGGGAGGACGTCAGCCGTATCATATCCGCCCTCGCCGCTCCGGAACTTTCCCTTCAGGATGCGCTGATACAAATCCTGGATCATCTCGCCGAATACTGTATTTTTGCCCAACATCATTTTGAAGCCGTTGAACTCGGGAGGGTTGTGACTCCCGGTGATTTGAACAGCCGCGTCGGGATTCAGATGGTAGAGGGCGAAATAAAGCACCGGTGTGGGCACCATCCCCACATCGATCACACTTACACCTGCCGCACGCACTCCTTTTGAAAAAGCGTCGCGAAGTCCCGGACCGGTTGTACGGCCGTCACGACCGAGAACCATTCGACTTCCCCCCTCGTCGCGAATCCACGAACCGAATGCTCGCCCAAGGGTTTCTACGACGTCAGGCGTCAGATCGTCTTTCACAACTCCACGGATGTCGTATTGACGAAAGATTTGAGAGTTCATCCGTTCCTCCAGAACACCGCCGATAGACATCGGGATGGGATCAATGTTTACTTCATGGTCGAAAACGGGAGATTTTCCACTGCCGCGGAACTCCCGGATGATGCGATTTGATCAAGTGTCGTAAAGTACAAATCTTCGTACTGTTGGACGATAGATTCCGGCGAGAACCGTTTGACGGCGGTTTCGCGAGCCGCGGCCGCCATTTTCCTGTGCAAGCCCGGATTGTCCAGGATGTCCAGAATGGCCCGGGCCATTCCCTCGGAATCCCCCACGGGAAGCAGCCGTCCATCCAGTCCGTCCGTTACCACTTCCGGCAACCCACCCGCGTTGGCTCCGATAACGGGAACGCCACATGCCATTGCCTCGAGGGCGGCAAGTCCGAAGCTCTCGGCATCCGAGGGAAGCAGAAGCAGATCCGCCGCTGGCAGAATTTCTTCGATGGCGTCATGGAAGCCAAGGAAGAGAACATCATCGCCATAGGGAGAAACCTTGAGGCGGTTTTCCGCGGGGAGGCGGTCCGGTCCATCGCCAACCATGACAAGTTTTACGGGACGTTGTTCCCGAACATTGAGGAAACTATCGATCACATCTCCAACGCGTTTGACAGGGCGGAAGTTGGAAACGTGCATCAATAAAGGCGATTCCGACCCCGAGCGAAGCCGCTGAGCAGCGGCAGTGCGTTTGGGAAGATACTGTTCATGATCGACAAAATTGTGGATCATGTGCGATTCGCATTCGCAACCCACGACTTCGTTCACACGTTTCGCCAGCCATGCGCTGACCGTCGTCACCGCATCGCTGATCTCTATGGAAAACCGCGTGACGTCCAGGTAAGAGGGATCGTTGCCGATAATCGTGATGTCCGTGCCGTGAAGCGTTGTGATGATTGGGAGATTTTCACGCCCGGCGATTCTGCGCCCCAGCCACGCCGAGGTGGCGTGGGGGAGAGCATAGTGAACGTGAAGGATGTCCAGCGAGTGATGCCGGATGACTTCGGATATCTGCGCTGCCAGTGCCAGCGAATAGGGAGGGTACTCGAAAAGCGGATAATCCGGCACTCGTACCGGGTGAAACATCACCCTCTCGCGAAGGGTGTCCAGACGAGCGGGTTGTGCGTAGCTGATGACATGCACGTGATGGCCGCGAGCCGCCATCTGGTGTGCGAGTTCAACCGCCACGATCCCGCTGCCACCCTGGGTAGGATAACAGACGGTTCCAATGCGAAGTATGTTCCGCGGAGCAGTCATGGATTTGCGATTCCTTTTCCTTCGACGAGAACCTTGATCGGATCGTCCACCGGTACGGGATTGCGCAGGACAAACGGTTCACCTCGGCGCACCCCAATCTGCGCCCCGTAAATCGCACCCCGGCCATCCACCCACTCGAAAAAGGTTTCGTTTGCAAGATACGTATCGGGCTGCTTCAGATGCGGATTGTGGAATTGTGTTTTGTATGCGGAAACCGCTTTCATTCGTTGTTCCCATGTTTCGCTGACATCCACGATCAGGTCAGCCTGCGGATTCCACCACATCGGGTAGCGAAGCAGGGCGGGGACCTTGTGCCGTTCGAGCTCCGAAGGGTACTTCCCAACGTTCGCCAGAAACACAGCGTTTTCCACCAATGTCGAACCCTGCAGGTGATCCGGGTGACGGTCCTGGGCAACAGGAGCGATGACAAGCCTCGGCTGATGCTTGCGGATCACTTCGATAACCTTGTGCCGCTGATCGAAATCCGCGCTGCTGAGGAATCCGTCCGGGAGGTCGAGGCATTCGCGGAAGGAAATGCCGAGGATCCTGGAGGCCTCGTCGGCCTCCCTGTCACGGTCCTCACGGCTCCCCCGCGTACCCATCTCGCCGCGCGTCAGATCGACAATCCCCACGGTGTACCCAAGACGGACGAGTTTCGCGACCGTTCCGCCGCAGAAAATTTCAACGTCGTCCGGATGCGGGCCGAAAGCGAGAGCATCAAGACTCATCGATCATTTCCTCCAGGTCAAGGAAAGCATGTCGCCCGACCGCATCGAGGATGTGGGCACTGAGGCCGCGCAGCAGTTTCGTTCCGTAGCGGACGAAGAAGTAGATTGGTGTGATGACGCGCTCCTGGGGTTCGTTGGCGGGGAAAAGGTGCGTGGACAGTTTTTCGATCTGGGCAATGGTGTCTCCGTGCTGAGAGTGCAGCCGGTCCCTGACTTTTTCCCGCAATTTCTCCACGTGGAAGTTGATCTTGCGAAACGCTGTCGAAATGGGTTGATCGAGTCCGTTGAATTCAGGTTCCCTCGCCATATCCAGAAGAGCTTTCTCGGCTTTCACCAGGTGGGAATCGACCGTCTGAAACACCTCGTCCGCTTTCAGGTCCCGATGATCCGTAATGAGTCGTTCTTTCAGGTTCTCGATGTCGCCGAAAAAGTCAGCGGGCTGCAGATCGAATTTTTCCAGTCCGCGCCTGATTTTGTTCTCGATTAACGTGATGCTGGCCCGGGGAACGACGGCTGGCTTCGGAATGTTCAGGATATCGAAGGCCGTGTTCAATTGCGCCCAATAGGCCATCTCGTGAGGACCGGCAACATAGGCGGCGGTCGGAAGCAACCACCCCTGCAGCATCGGCCGAATCGTCACCCCCGCTGAAAGTGACTCAGGGTTCTCCCTGGCAATCCTTTGCAGAACGTCACGCGCGAGAATGATGTCACTTCGGGCGCGGATTTGTTTTCCCTCGAGGACGATCTTTCGCCGCACTCCATCCTCATGGAGATAGATCGCAGGACGGCCGGATTCCACAAGGGCCTGCAAGGGATAGTCCGCATTTCGAATTTCATCGGACCTGGTTATAATTGCGTCGAGCAGGCTGTCGACGTTGCTAAGGGCCACCTCCCAAAAGGGGCAGGATGCACGTTTGACCTCGATATCTTCCGGATCGAACATGACAAGCCCGGTCTCACCCAACAATCGATAGGCAAGCGATCGGAAAGCGTCTGCAAATGTGGAATCCGGTGTATAGCTCTCACGAAGGGCGTCGAGGACGTCTTTCTTGAATTCGCTGTCGGGCAGGTCTTGTTCGATGTCGGAGACCAGCTCGTCCGCGATTGAATTCAATTTGATGATTCCGACCGGGATACGGTTGTCCTGTTGGACGGATTTGTATCCTGCGAGACGATTCTTCAGATCGATCCAATAAACCTGCGACGCTTCGGGCAGGTTGTGGTCGCTGGTCGCCATCCAGAAAATCGGAACGGTACGGACACCGGAATCCTTTTCCATCTTGCGAGCCAGTGCAACCGTAGTCAATGCTTTGTACAAGGTCAACAGCGGGCCACCCCCAAGGCCGACCTGCTGTCCTGTGACAACGGTCAGGGTTGAAGGGTCGCGAAGGGCTTCCAGGTTCTGTTTGACGGCTTCCGTAAGATGGTTTCCCGCGGGTGCGATCATCCTGTCCACGATCAGGTCACGGGGGCGATCACGCTCTGCCTCCAGCCGGCTTTGCCTTTTCCAGGCGTCTATGTCGGGTGTGGTCTGAAATCCAAATGGAATACGGCAGGTGCCATCAATGCATTCGGACACGAGTGCAGGTATTCCCGGAAAATCGTTGAGCTTCATGGTCGTCATCACAGTTTCCGTGCAAGCATGATCATCCGATCGCTTTCCGAAGGGTCGAAAGATTCACCGTCGTAGGTGCCAGACCAGGACAATTCCCCAAAGTTCGCCAGCCTGCGAGCTCACTGATCTCTTCCTGAGTAAAAAGGCGAACGCTTTCGAACACTTCTCTTATGGTTCCAGAAGGTTGCGCAATCCTGACATGTTTCTCAATTCGGTGATCGACCGGGTTGAAATGACGCGTCTGAACCGCTCGCAACCCGCCCTCTTCAATGATGTCATGTGGAACAAGGTCCCTGATCGCAGTTTCCGGATTCAGCAGGTCGAGGACCAGTACTCCGCCAGGCACCAGGACACGAGCGAATTCACTGAATGCCCGCCGATGCTCGGTATCCGCCTGGAAATATCCGAAACTTGTGAAAGCGTTAAGGGCCAGACCAAAGGTCTGATCGGAGAAGGGGAGCCGCCGCAGGTCCGCCCGCACATAGTGGATCGGCAGTGTTTTGTCGGCTGTTGATTCCGGTACGTTTTGTTCTTTCGCGTGTTTCAGCATCGAACGGGAGAGATCGACACCAGTCACTGACCAACCGATGCCGCTCATGGCGCGAGCGTGCCTGCCCGCTCCGCATCCGATATCGAGAACATAGTGGTTCGGCAAACGATCATCGACACGTTCGGCGACCCAGCGAATCAGACGCTGTGCTTCAGCCTGATCCCTGTGACGGTAGAGGAGCAGATAGGTTTCGTCGAACCAATCCTCGTACCACTCTTTTTCGCCGGTTTCCGTGTTCATATCCCTTTTGTAGGTTGTTGTAAAGTGAAAATATAGCAGGGTCTCTGAAATGGGGCAAGGCGGCACGGGGCAATATCTCACGGCCTTGTTTACAACCTGCTGCGGGCGTACCTTCGGACCGTCATGAAAAGCCTGATGCTGAATCTCCTCCTCGTTATCGCGATTGTCATGGTGGGTTGCGCCAATTCAGGACCGCCTCCCGGGGGTCCGGTGGACAAAACCCCGCCGGAAATCGTCGATGTGCAGCCCCTTTCGGGAACCGTAAACGTTCCTGAAGACATCGCTGTGTCTGTGACCTTCAGTGAACCGGTCAAGACGTCGAACATCTCTCAGGCTTTTTCACTTTCTCCGCCACCGCCCGGTGCCGTAAGGGCGCGTTGGAAGGGCCGGAAAGTCATTTTCCGGTTCGACCCGCCGCTGCTGCCAGACAGAACCTATGTGCTCACTCTGGGCACAAACACCCAGGACCTTCACGGAAACCCGCTTGTGGAGACATTCCACCTGCCGTTTTCCACGGGTGACAGGCTGGACATGGGGTGGATTCATGGAAGAATCCAGGTGGATGGCGCAGCGACAGGGTGGAGTATCGTCGGGTATCTGTTGACCGCGGACAGCCTGGGGTCGGAACCGGACCCGGCGTACATCGTCCCGGATGCGACCACACAGGCGAACACGAATGGGACATGGGAACTTCTCCATCTGCGCGGTGGATCGTGGAGAATCTTCGCGTTCAAGGATAACGATGGCGACCGCCTGTGGACGCCCTGGTCCGAAAAACTCGCTGTGCCGCCATTTGATGTGGAGGTTTCCGAGGATTCCACATTCCAGTCGAGATTCCTGACCCTGTCGCCGACCGACAGGCCCACGTTGCCGCAACTGGTTCGGGTATCGTCGACAGTGCGCACCGTCATCGAAGCCCGTTTTGACCGCAAGCCGTTCAGCCTTGACGGACGTTATGAACTGGCACCGGTGCCGGACAGCCTTGCGAAACAGTTCGAGGCGACGGTCATTCCGTTGGATGCAAAAATTCCCGTCAAGGATGTGCATTTCAAAGCCGGTGATTCATCGACGGTTCAGTTGGAACTCGCCTCCCGGCCGGAAGGCGATCTTCTCGGTGTGCATATTGCCGGAACGTTCGGCACGGGCAGCAGTCTTGATACGACCCTGTTTGTTTCCCTTCTCCGTGCGGCGGAAGCGGACACATTTCTGCCGGGCCTCGTGAATGTTTTACCTCCTGCGAATGCACGATTGCACAAGGGAAACCGCGTCATCGTCCTGACGTTTACGAAACCGATGGCAACGTTGGAAAAAGGTGCGATCAAGCTGATCTATTCCGTGACATCCGACACGGTCCTGCCGGTGATCGGGTCGCCGGATCCCTGGCGAAGGTCATTCTATGTCAATCCAACACCCGGAGGGGATCTGCAGGTTGAATTGCTTGGCGCCAAAATCCTCGATGCCAACGGATATGCCTTTGAGGACAGTCTGAGGATCTATCGTTACACCCTGCTACCCGTTGATTCCCTCGGAACGGTCAGCGGCACGGTTGTCGCCGCAGGCATTGCCGCTCCCGTTCATCTGACTCTCATTTCGCTGAATGGCAAAGATCAGACAATTACCGGGAACCTCGATCTGCCGGGACCCTTCCGTTTCGAATCCGTTCCCGCGGGAGAATGGAAACTGCGAGGATGGCTTGATCTTGATCGTGACGGACATTGGGGGATGGGATCGCCGGTTCCATACATCCCGTCCGATCCTGTCTATATCACTGCCGATACGGTCGTCGTTCGCGCTCGTTGGGAATCCGGAGCTACGTCTTTTATATTCCCGTGATGTTGCAACACCTGAAAAACAACTAAACAGGCAAACTGGAGCCCGGATGAACTACGCTGTGATCATGGCTGGAGGGAAAGGGACACGATTCTGGCCAATTTCGACTCCCGAGCGTCCCAAGCAGTTGCTTTCCCTCTTTGACGGTCAAACGATGATCGAAGCCACGATGAAGAGGGTTGAATCCATTATTCCTTTGCAGAATCAAAAGATTGTCACCATCCCCGAGCAGGTTCCCCTGATCCAGCAGCATGTAAAAGGTCTTGATAAAATAAATTTTCTCATCGAACCGTTTGCGAAAAATACCGCTCCATGCATCGGCCTTGCGGCCGTGACGCTGATGAAACAGGATCCGGACGCCATCATGGTTGTCCTGCCTGCGGATCACCGGATTGACGATGAAGAGCAGTTTCGTGAAGTGCTCAAACGGGCAATTGCGACCGTGGAGCAACGTGATGCAATTGTGACAATCGGAATAAAACCCACGCGTCCCGAGACCGGATATGGTTACATTCAGTATGAAAACGAGGAGATCAGCAAAGGGGTTCACAGGATTGTCACATTTGCCGAGAAACCTAATCGCGACACGGCCATCCGATTCCTTGAATCGGGAGAATTCCTGTGGAACAGTGGCATTTTCGTCTGGTCAGCGAAACGAATCGTTTCGGAAATTGAGGATTATCTGCCCGAGTTGTTCGCTGCGCTGATGGAGATCATGGCGGCGGTGGGCACAGACGAAGAAGAGGGGCGCGTACGGCGTGCCTATCAGAGCATCAAGCCGATTTCCATCGATTATGGCGTGATGGAGCATACCTCACACTCCTATGTTGTTCAGGGTTCTTTTGGGTGGAGCGACGTTGGCAGTTGGGACGAAATCTATCGGATCAGCGAGAAAAACGACGATCAGAATGTCCTCCGTGGACAGGTTTATACAATCGATACTCATGATTCCTATATCATCAGTGAATCGTCTGTTCCACTCGCTGTCGTCGGAATGACCGGCGTAATTGTCGTTCATACGGATGAGGGCATTCTCGTCTGTCCCCGTAATCGCGACCAGGAGGTTCGGGAAGTCGCCGAGAAGGTGCTTAAGTCCCGGGCGCAGACAGAAAAAAAGCAGTAATCCGAGGGTTCAGGTATGCGTCGCACGGAGATCTTTGAACGATTGCTCGAAACATCGAAGTCTGTTTTTGACAGAGTTGAGGTTACACAGGGAGATTTTCGCGGCGGTATGTGCAAGGTGCGTGGCGAAACCCATCTGATCCTCAACAAAGGCGCAAATCTCGACACAAATTTACGGCTCATCTCGAACGCACTTGCGGACGCCAGGCTGGATGAAACATTTCTCCTGCCAGCGCTTCGGGAAGCCATCGAAAAATACTCCGATCGCTAAGGCGAAGGGGGGATTGGATGAGAGATCAGGACATCCCAAGGAACACGGCAGTACTGTTGAAAGGGGTGCCGCTTTTCGGCGATCTGGAAGACCCCGACCGTCAACGCATTGCAGACCTGATGGTCTCGAAGAAGTTCAAGAAAAACAACCTTATCATCTTCGAAGATGACCTCGGACGAAATCTCTTCATCATTCAATCCGGGCGTGTCAAGATCAGTGGAATTTCAAGTGAGGGGGGGGAGGCCATCTTCTCGATTCTCGGACCCGGAGAATTTTTCGGTGAACTTTCGATTATCGATGGGCTCCCGCGAAGTGCGACAGTGACGAGTATCGATGACGTGGAATTGTGGGTGCTGAACCGCGGCGATTTCCTCGAGATGCTGCAGAAATATCCCCAGATCGCCATCGCTCTGCTCAAGGAGTTAGCGCGGCGCATTCGTCGCAGCGACATGCAAATCAAGAGTTTAACCTTGAAGGATGCCCGCGGGAGAGTAGGCATGACTCTCGTTCGTCTCGCCGAGGACATGGGGATTATGAGGGGCGGAAAGGTGGTCATCAGCCAACTTCCCTTGCAGCGGGACCTCGCCAACATCGCCGGTACCAGCCGGGAAACGATCAGCCGTGTCTTCAAGAAATTCGAGGATGAAGGGCTGCTTGTCAAAGTCGAGAATAGTCTTGTTTTCAATGATTATGAGATGTTCAAGAAGATGTTCACGTGATGCGTAGGTTTCAGCGGGTTGGAAAGGGCCCTGCAGCAATCGCCACCGGGTTCAAAGGCGACAAACGCAGGGTTTCTCACGCATAGGAAACAGGAGCGGAGAGTTGTCGGATCGGAAGACGGCTGACCGGAAGAAGGAGTTGCTGACCGCCTTCAGGCGGGGTGAACGCCGAGCCCTGTCGCGGATGCTCACCATGGTCGCCAATCGTTCCGAGGGCATCAACGGGATGCTCGATGACCTGTTTTCACTCACAGGACAGGCTTGGAGAATCGGAATCACAGGACCTCCAGGCGCGGGGAAAAGCACTCTTGTCAACCAATTGGTGGGTCTTTACCGGAAGCAGGATCTTTCCATCGGGGTGGTCGCGTTCGATCCCACAAGCCCTTTCACCGGAGGTGCGTTACTCGGTGATCGGGTGCGCATGGAGATGATCAGTCAGGATCCTGGAGTGTTCATCCGCAGCCTCGCCACACGTGGACACCTGGGCGGTCTCGCGATTGGTGTCGATGAATCATGCGACCTGATGGATGCCTTTGGCAAGCAGCGTGTGCTCATTGAAACCGTTGGTGTCGGCCAGTCAGAACTGGAAGTCGCCGATTCCGCCGATACGACGATTGTCGTACTCGTTCCGCAATCGGGAGACGCCATCCAGGCGATGAAAGCCGGGCTGATGGAAATTGCGGATATTTTCGTGCTGAACAAATGCGATCGTGAAGATGCGAAAAGAGCCTACCAGGAACTTATCAGCATACTGAACTTGAAAGAACCGCAGGAGGGGTGGCGTCCTCCTGTTATCCGTACCATCGCGGAAAAAGGCGACGGTGTGGATGAATTGATGGCAACGATCGATCGTCATCGCGAGCACCTTGTCACCACCGACCGGTTGGCGGAGCGACGTTCAAAACGCTATAAGGCTAAGATTCGCCAATTGGTCGAGGATGATTTGCATCAACGCCTGTGGCGTACGGAACGCAAACGGGAATCGGGCAAGGGATTCGAGGGTGGACGATCCCCCTACAGTCTCGCGAAACGATTGATCGATGATTTTTACGAGGAGATCCGAGATGATGAATCCTGAGATACCGAAGAGTGGCAACGGCAAGAAATCCCTTTTGGCCCATAAAGAAGATCGTGAACGGTGGGAAACGGAAGTCTATCGCCCGAACATGAAATTCCGTAACGACGGTGTCACGTTTACCACGGTATCGTCCGAAGAAGTCCCGCATATCGTGGGATCGGAGTATTTCGAAGAGCAGGGATGGGATCCACGGCAGAAACTTGGATGGCCCGGAAGCTACCCCTATACGCGTGGCATCCATCCGACGATGTATCGAGGAAAACTCTGGACGATGCGGCAGTTTGCCGGTTTCGGTACCCCCCAGGAAACGAACGCCCGGAATAAATTTCTTCTTGAACGGGGACAAATGGGTCTTTCGGTCGCCTTCGATCTTCCCACCTTGATGGGTCGTGATGCGGACGATACGGTGTCGTTTGGCGAAGTAGGAAAATGCGGTGTCTCCATTTCAAGCCGTGAAGATATGGATATCCTCTTTGACGGAATCGATGTGGACAAGATTTCCACATCAATGACCATCAACGGGCCCGCGGCGATTATCTGGGCCTTTTTCATTGCCTCCGCGGAACGGAAAGGCGTCGCCCGTGAGAAACTTGCCGGAACGCTGCAGAATGACATTCTAAAAGAGTTTATCGCTCAGAAGGAGTTCATTTTCCCGCCGGAACCCAGTGTCAAACTCGTCGTCGACACCATCGAGTTCGCGACGAACGAAATGCCACTCTGGAATAGCGTTTCAGTGTCCGGATATCACATCCGTGAAGCGGGATCGACCGCTGCACAGGAATTGGCGTTCACCCTGATGGACGGTTTTGCCTACATTGAAGAGACACTGAAACGGGGTCTCGAGATTGATTCCTTTGCTCCGCGCATCAGCCATTTCTTCAACAGTCATATTGACTTTTTCGAGGAGGTTGGAAAATTCAGGGCAGCGCGGAGGATCTATGCCGATCGCCTGAAGAACCGTTACAAGGCCAGCAATGAAAGAAGCTGGCTGCTGCGCTTTCACACGCAGACAGCCGGCTGCAGCCTGACCGCCCAACAGCCTGAAAACAACATCGTCCGCACAACCACGGAAGCCCTTGCAGCCGTCCTCGGAGGTACTCAGTCCCTGCACACCAACAGCATGGATGAAACTCTCGCACTGCCCAGCGAAAAAGCCGCTAAAATCGCCTTGCGGACTCAGCAGGTTCTCGGTTATGAGACGGGCATCGCCAATGTCATGGATCCTCTTGGCGGCAGCTATTACGTCGAATACATGACCGACAAAATCGAACGAGAAGCACAGGATTACATTCGACGTATCGAGGAGATGGGTGGTGTGATTCAGTGCATCGAGAACGGTTTCTTCCAGAAAGAAATCGCCCGGGCAGCATACAAGCATCAGCAGGAACTGGACCGTGGCGAACGGGTGATCGTCGGAGTCAATCGATTCGAGGAACCGGGCGAACAATTGGAAATTCCCATTATGAGGATCAGCGAAGAAGTGGAGCGGCAGCAAAAACAGCGTCTGGCGGACCTTCGCGTCAGGCGCGATTCCACCAGAGCTGAAAAGACACTGAAAGCGCTTCATGAAGCCGCAGAGGGGAACGAGAACGTGATGCCGTACCTGATCGATTGCGCCCATGCGGACGTAACCCTCGGCGAAATGGTTCATGTGCTCGAAGAAGTCTTCGGTACCTACGTGGAAACAGCATATTTCTGATAGATAATTCATGAGTTGTTGGACACTCTGCTGGGAGAGCCTGGGGATGGGAACGCCGTCCGTCCACAAAAAGACGAGCAAGAGACTCAAAGAGACCAACCACCTTGAGTCGCTGAGGGAACGTCTTATCAAGCGGCAACATTCAGGATCCATGAACAGCAAAGACACCCCGAGTGTCAGTGCTGAAGAGGCTTTTGAAGCGTTTTTTCGCACCAACCCCGCCATCATGTTGCTGACCGATCCGGAAACCGGGACTTTTGTCGATGCGAATGAAACAGCATGTGAATTCTATGGCTACATCCACGAAAAATTCGTGACTCTGAAAATCACCGAACTAAACACCCTCGATGAATCCAGCATTCAACACGAACTTCAGATGGCGCTCGCACGTGAGCAGCGGGTCTTCAACTTCAAGCACCGTTTGTCGAATGGCGATCTACTTGATGTGGAATCCTTTACACAGCCTATCGAACTGTTTGGGCGGCAGTTGATCCTATCGACCATCTTCAATGTCAGCGAGATGGCAAAAGCGTGGCGTGTGCAGGCGTTGTTGCTGGAAATTTCAGAAGCCGCGAATGTCACGGATGATCTCTACCACCTGATCTATATGATTCGTGACCGTCTTCACGGATTCCTTGATACGACCAACTTTTACGTTTCTCTTTACGACGTAACAACTGATTCCTACACGTTTCCTTTTAGTGCGGATGAAAAAACGGGCGACCTTCCACCTCCGAAATTGAAAGGTGGCCTCACGGATTTTGTGCGACGAACGGGAAGATCCATCCTGGTCGATGATCGACTGATGGAAATGCTCGTCAAGCGGGGAGACGTCACCAGAATCGGCGAAAGGTCCCAGCAATGGTTGGGTGTTCCATTGCGGACAACGCGCGGCGTGATCGGAGTCGTTGCCATTCAGCACTATACGAACCCCAGCGCTTTCGATGAAGCCGACCTTGAAATGCTCGAATTCGTTTCCGGAGCCATCGCCGCAACGATTGAGCGAAGGAAGGCAGAGGAGGCGCTGCGTGAATCGGAGAAACGTTTTCGCACGTTTGTTCACCACAGCCCAGACGGGCTTTTCAGCCTGGATCTCGACGAACCGGTTTCCGTGGATATTCCCGCACAGGAACAGATCGATCTGATCAGAGCGAAAGCCTATTTCAGTGAATGCAACGAGACGTTTTTCCATACCTACAGCTTATCCTCCGCCAGCGAGGTTATCGGGCGGCGACTGCATGAATTACCGGCGGTGTACGATGAAGAAAGAACGACTGCCACCGTAATAAGGCTGGTTGAATCGGGGTTTCGCGCTACGGAAGGGGAGTCCTACGAGACTCTTCCGGATGGTTCGGAAAGAATATTTCTCAATCAGTATCTTGGCATCGTTCAGGACGGTTATCTGGTTCGCATCTGGGGTATACAAAGAGATATTACTGAACGCAAGCATGCCGAGCAGCAACTACAGATACAACGAACGCATCTGAGCCGTTTCATCGAAAATTCCTCTGAAGGAATCATCTTTACAGACGAGGGCAACAGAATCCTTAACGTCAATAATGAATTCGAGCGAATGTTCAGCTACTCGAAGAAGGAACTGGAAGGAATGTCCAATGAGCTTATCGTTCCCGGCGGTAAAGAGGAAGAATCAAAACATCTGCTGCGTGCCGCTCGTGAAAACAAACGAGTCAACATCGAATCCGTCCGGCGGCGAAAAGACGGACGGCTCTTGTACGTCTCCATCCTTGGAACGCCTGTATTCATCGATAACAAGTTGTATGGAATCTACTGGGTCTACCGTGACATTTCCCAGCGGAAACGCGCGGAGAAGGTTCAGAGCGCCCTTTTCCACATTGCGGAGGCGGCAAGCACTTCGAGTGACCTGCAGGAGTTGCTGAGCACTGTCCATGATCAACTCTCCCATTTAATCGACATAAAAAACCTTTACGTCGCGCTCTATGATTCAGTGGAGAAGGGATACCGTTTCGAATATTTCGAGGACGAGCTGGACGATTCGGTTGAAATCGGTAAGATCTACTATATGTCAGACAGTATGACCGAATATGTCCGTACTCATGGTTCACACCTTTTCACCACGGAAGAAGAGATCCTTGTCCATCTGAAGAAGTACAACATCGAACCCGGAGGACCGGTCAGCAAATCCTGGCTGGGAGTTCCGCTGAGAACACCCAGCGGTGTCATTGGTGTGTATGTCGTCCAAAGTTATACAAAAGAGTATGCCTACGACGAAAACGACATGGATCTGCTTGAATTTGTTTCTGGTCACGTTGCCAATGCGATTGAGCATACGCGGTGGCAGGACCAGTTGCTTGCTTCTGAGGCGCGTTACCGCACATTGTTCAATCAATCACCAGTCGGTGTGCTTCTCTATGACATGGACATGCAGGTAACCGATCTGAACCAACGTCACGCCGAGATCATGGGCAGTACTCGTGAAGAGATCATAGGCAACGATCTGACCACCATTCGCCAACGCAATGTCATCCCCCTGATGCGCCGCGCCCTGAAGGGAGAAACCACTTATTACGAGGGCAGTTATCTGGCGACTGTTTCGGATCGCGAGCTATGGCTCTCGATAAGCATGACTCCTCACTACGGCGCTGAGGGGGAAATCATCGGTGGTATCGCCGTGGTTATGGACCAGACCGAACAGAAGAAGACAGAACGCATCGCGGAGATGAACCGTGCGTACCTGGAGCAATTGTTCGAAGGAACGCCGGAAGCCATTGTGCTCCTCGATCCCCGTTTCCGGGCGATTCGTGCAAACAAAGAGTTCGCGTCACTGTTCGGTTATACTTCAGACGAGGTGCTCGGCCGCTCGCTCAAGGATTTGATCCTGACCGATGATGAAGAAGCTGAAAAGCACCTGTCTGTGCTGAAAGCCGTCGCCAAAGGGAAGACGGTGAACGTCGAGGAGACAGTATGCCGAAGACGGGATGGTTCCAGGGTGGATGTTTCTCTGCTCGGCACGCCGATCCAGATCGACGGACAGGTGATCGCTTTGTATGGCGTCTATCGTGACATCACCGCCCGGAAACAGGCGACCGAGGCATTGGCGGCGGAGAAGGATCGCCTCGCTGTCACACTGGCGTCCATCGGAGAAGGGGTAATAACCACCGACCTGGAAGGTCGAGTGATGCTGATGAACGAAGCTGCCGAACGGTTGACAGGGTGGAATGCCGAGGAGGCACGCCAGCAGGATATCGCCACCATCTTCCCGCTTATCGAATTACAGACGAACAAACACCTCGGTTCTCCGGCAAAACGGGTGCTCGACGGCGATCGTTCGACCTGGACTCAGGAATCCCTGCTTGAAACCCGTGATCTGAAAGTTAAAAACATCATCGTCAGTGCATCGAAAATCCATGGGCATGAGGAACGTGTTATCGGTTCCGTGGTTGTGTTTCGCGACATTACGGAACAGCGGGCGCTTGAAGAGGAGCTCCAGAAGATCGAACGCCTGGAGTCGGTGGGTGTACTTGCCGGTGGGATCGCGCACGACTTCAATAACATTCTGTCGGCTGTGCTTGGAAACATCTCCCTCGCAAAAATGGCCGTCGACAATCCCGGGATTCAAGCCGAGCGTATTCACGAAGCGGAAAAAGCGGCTCTTCGCGCGCGAGACCTGACACAACAGCTCCTGACCTTCTCCCGTGGCGGTGAACCGATTCGAAAGAGCCAGTCCATCGGAGAGTTGCTGCAGGAGTCTGCCACGTTTGCCCTCCGTGGATCGAACGTGCGCGCACGGATCATCCTGCCTGATGATCTCTGGCCTGCCAACGTGGACGAGGGGCAGATCAGCCGCGTCGTCAACAACCTTGTCATCAATGCAGACCAGGCGATGCCTGAGGGTGGCACGGTGACAATCAAGGCTTCAAACTTCATCATGAAAAAGGGGATGGCGCTCCCGCTCAGCCCCGGGCGCTACCTGCAGATAACGATTGTCGATGAGGGGGTGGGCATTCCGGAAGAATTCCTGCAGCGGATCTTCGATCCGTTCTTCACCACCAAGCAGCGTGGCAGCGGTCTCGGTCTGGCCAGCTCGTTTTCCATTATCCAGAAGCACGATGGACACATTACAGTGGAATCGAAGGTGGATTCAGGGACGACATTCACGATCTATCTGCCTGCTACGGAAACAGTCGAAGCCAAACGCCCGGAAACCGCCGATGGACCGTTCCAGGGATCGGGGAAGATCCTCATCATGGATGATGAAGCATCGGTCCGACGGGTGGTCAAAGCGATGTTGGAAAAAATCGGTTTCGAGGTGGACGAAGCTGAAAATGGAATCAAGGCCATTGAAACTTATCAGAAAGCACGGATGGCGGGCGAGATGTATCGCGCAATCATTATGGACTTGACGATTCCCGGGGGAATGGGCGGGGGAGAGGCAATCCAGCATCTGCGCAAACTTGACCCGAAAGTGAAGGTCATCGTCTCCTCGGGGTACTCAAACGACCCCGTGATGTCCAACTACGAACAGCATGGTTTCAAAGGTGTGGTCGCAAAACCGTATCGTCTGGAAGAGTTGATACGTGTCATCCGTGACGTCCTTGGGGATTAGGCTCGCCGGGAGTCGCAACGACTGGTTCGACAGTCGGGGGTATGCTTACCTTTCGACGTGTTCCCTCCGAGCATTCCCGATGAAGCATTGGGAGTATTGGATTCATGACAGAAACACAAGAACGTAAAATCCGAATTTTGCTTGCAAAACCGGGTTTGGACGGCCATGATCGGGGAGCCAAAGTCATGGCCTCGGCATTCCGCGACGCCGGATTTGAGGTGATCTATACAGGCCTTCGACAGACGCCCGAAATGATTGTGGAGGCGGCACTTCAGGAAGATGCGGACGTGGTCGCATTGTCGATTCTTTCCGGCTCACACATGACACAGTTTCCACGCGTTCTCGAGTTGATGAAAGAGAACGGTCTGGACGATGTTCTCCTGACGGGTGGGGGGATCATTCCTGACGAAGATGTTGTTTCGCTTCAGGAGCTGGGGATAGGCAAATTGTTCGGTCCCGGAACTTCCACCCAGGATGCGATTGAGTATATCCGAAAGTGGACGAAGGAACATCCCCGTGATTGAAGCTGTATTTCGATTTAATGATAACCGTCTGGTGTGAGGAACAACGATGTCCGGCCATTCAAAGTGGGCAACGATCAAGCGAAAGAAGGGGGCTGCGGACGCAGCGCGAGGAAAGATCTTCACTCGACTGATCCGCGAAATATCCATCGTTGCACGTGAAGGTGGTGGGGACCCCGAAGGAAACCCCCGGCTGCGTCTGGCGATCCAGAAAGCCAAGCAGCAGAATATGCCCCAGGAAAACATCATCCGTGGCATCAAGCGGGGCACAGGCGAACTCGAAGGACAGACTTTTGAAGAGATCACCTATGAGGGGTATGGACCCGGAGGGTGTGCGATCATGGTGGATGTGATCACCGACAACCGGAACCGCACCGTTTCTGAAATGCGCCATTTGTTCAGCAAGTACGCCGGCAACCTGGCGGAGACCAACGCCGTGGCGTACATGTTCGAACGAAAAGCCGTCATCGAGTTGAATCCGGGAGGCAAGAGTGAGGACGACATCCTGATGGCTGCACTCGATTCCGGAGCAACGGATGTAGTGCAGGAGGAAGACGGCAGTTATACCGTGACCGGTGAACCTGGTGATCTTGAAGCGATCAATTCCGCACTCGAGGCGTTTGGAGTCGAGATCATATCCGCTGAATCGACGTTTGTTCCCAACAGTCTTGTCAACGTCGATGAGAAACACGCCCGCAGCCTGATCAAACTGATGGACGCTCTGGACGATCACGACGACGTGCAGAAGGTCTATTCCAATTTTGATATCGATCCGAAACTTCTGGAAGAAGAATAGGGCGCATAGCCAGGCATATTCATCCGTAAACCAAAGCCGGTGGCGGCTGATTCGAGTGAATCGTTGACACATCGGCTTTTTTTTATTGGAGCGAGGGTGAACATGGCATCGGAAAGACTGGAACAGTTCTGGAAGGAACGAGAAAGGTTGAACGACATTGTCATGGCGTACGCGGGGCGTGACCTGAAACGTTTATATCATATCGACGACGCCGTATACAAGGATGGGGCTCTGCCGGCGAAAACGAAGGAACTGCTCGGCTATGTGGCGTCGCTTGTACTCCGTTGTGACGACTGCATTACCTATCATCTCGCGCAGCTTCATGACCTCGGGGTCACCAGTGAAGAATTCGAGGAGGCAACGGTCATCGGTTATGTCGTCGGTGGATCGATCACTGTTCCCCATCTCCGGCACGCTTTCGACCGCTGGGACGAGCTCCAGAATTCCTGACTCTCTGGGTGGCGAAGGGGGCTTGACCTGCCCCGGAAAGACTCGTAGGTTTCCTCTGCAGGTGCTTGAAAACACGCAAGATCAGGAACGAATTGCGGGGTGATGCCATCCTTGGATGGAACGCTCTGATTTTTTTGACATTAATATTTACTTTTTTGTAAAGATTTATCCGAGGACGTTTGGATGAAGATCACAGCACTGGAAGAATACGGTCTCCGCTGCATGGTTCGGCTGGCGAAAGCCGGTCCGGGCAGGGCTCTCTCCCTGACGGAAATCGGGGGAGCCGAGGGGCTTTCCATCCCGTACTCCGGGAAACTGCTGGCGATGCTTCGCGAGGCTGGATTGGTCGTTGCCGAACGTGGGCGAAATGGTGGATACACTCTCGCGATGCCCGCTTCGCAAATCCGTCTGAAGCGGATTTTCGATGCGCTGGGAGAACCCATCTTCAGCGCAAACCATTGCGAACGCTATCAGACATCCGGCAACGAAGAAGGTAATTGTGTTCACCATGAAGACTGTTCCGTCCGTGATGTCTGGTCGTCTTTCCAGAAGATGATCGGCGAATTCCTGCAGCGTGTCACCCTGGAAGACCTGGCTCGCAGGAAACCGGGGAGTCGGCTGGACCTTTTCGAGTTGGCTGGATATGGCAGAGAAGGGGGAGAGTCCGGGAAGCTCAACCCTGCGGAGAGTGTTCAGGCGTAGCGCCTGACGATGCTTGACAACAAAACGATAACGATATCCAAAGAGGTTGATTGTGGCGAACAACGACGTACTTCTATCCATTGAGGATCTGCACGTCACCGTGGAGGGCGTGGAGGTCGTCAAAGGGGTGTCACTGGAACTCAAGGCCGGTGAAAAGCACGCGATCATGGGTCCCAACGGATCCGGGAAAAGCAGCATGGCGAACGCCCTGGCGGGACATCCCGCGTACGAGATTACCCATGGTAAGGTGACACTTGCGGGTGTCAATCTGCTCGACATGGATGCTACCCAACGGAGCCGTGCGGGCCTGTTCCTCGCTTTCCAGTACCCGATGTCCGTCCCCGGCGTGACGGTCACCAACTTTCTTCGCAGCGCGGTCAAGGCGCATCGTGGCGATGGCGACGATGTGCTGCGTTCGTTTCGCAAGGATTTGAAAAACGCTTTCGAACTGCTGGAGATGGACGAAAAATTCGCCAGCCGTTACGTGAATGACGGTTTTTCGGGAGGCGAGAAGAAGCGGTTTGAGATTCTGCAAATGGCGATGCTGTTGCCCAGGGTGATGATCCTTGACGAAACGGACAGCGGCCTCGACATCGACGCGTTGAAGGTGGTGAGCGAGGGCGTTAACCGCGTTTCCAGCAAGGACAACGCGGTCCTGCTGGTCACCCATTACCAGCGCATCCTGAACTATGTGAAGCCGGACCAGGTGCATGTGATGATCGACGGCCATATCGCCCTTAGCGGCGGAGCCGATCTCGCCTGTCAACTGGAAGAAAAGGGGTACGACTGGCTGAAGGCCGAGCAGGTGGCCTGAAGCGTCCCCTTGCAACGAAGCGCACAGGAGGGTTGAGGTGAGCGATACCCTTGTCAATAAGCCGGATCTGACCGGCATCGGCGATGATTACGCGACGAAATACGGTTTCCATGACCCCGAAGAGTATTTCCACAAGGGTGCCAAGGGGCTGTCTCATGAAGTCGTCGAGATGATGTCCCTGATGAAAAAGGAACCGGAGTGGATGCGCGAATTCCGCCATCAAGCTTTGGACGTCTTCTACGCCAAGGAGATGCCGCGCTGGGGAGACACGGAGCGCCTTTCCCAAATCGACTTTGACGACATCTACTACTACATCAAACCGATTGAAATGCAGGGGCGCACCTGGGAAGATGTGCCGGAAAACATCAAGCTGACATTCGAACGGCTTGGCATCCCCGAGGCCGAGCGGAAATATCTTGCCGGAGTTTCCGCCCAGTACGAATCCGAGGTTGTCTACCACAGCATGCAGCAGGAGCTCGTCGATCAGGGCGTGATCTTCACCGATATGGATTCCGCTGTTCGCGAGCATCCGGAGATCGTGCAGAAGTATTTCAGCACGGTGATTCCGGTGATGGACAACAAGTTTGCGGCGCTCAACAGCGCCGTCTGGTCCGGAGGCTCTTTTATCTATGTGCCGCCCGGTGTTGAGGTTAAAGTCCCGCTGCAGGCGTATTTCAGGATCAACGCGGAGAGCATGGGCCAGTTCGAGCGCACGCTGATTATCGCGGACAAGGGCAGCCGTGTCCATTACATCGAGGGCTGCACGGCGCCGGTGTATTCATCGAACAGCCTCCATTGCGCGGTCGTTGAGCTGATCGCCCTCGAGGATTCCTACATCCGCTATTCGACGATTCAGAACTGGTCGCACAACATCTACAACCTCGTCACCAAGCGCGCCATGGCGCACAAGAACGCCACCGTTGAGTGGGTCGATGGCAACATCGGCAGCAAGCTGACGATGAAATATCCTGCGGTGTACCTCGTTGGAGAGGGAGCCAAGGGCGAGATCCTTACGGTGGCCTTTGCGGGCAAGGATCAGCACCAGGACAGCGGCGCCAAGGTGGTTCACGCCGCGCCGCACACCACAAGCCGGATTACCTCGAAGTCGATCAGCAAGAACGGGGGACGGGCGAGCTACCGCGGCCTGGTCAAAGTCTATCCGAACGCGAATAACTGTCATGTGAACGTCGAGTGTGACGCTCTGCTCCTTGACAGCGAATCGCGGACGGATACCTACCCGACCATGGAGATTGACAACAATCATGTCACCATCGAGCACGAGGCGTCGGTTTCCAAGGTGGCCGAGGAGCAGGTTTTTTACCTGATGAGCCGCGGTCTCAGTGAGGATGAGGCGAGACTCCTGATCGTCAACGGGTTTATCAACCCGTTCGTCAAGGAGCTTCCGATGGAGTACGCAATTGAATTGAACCGCCTGATCGAGCTCGAGATGGAAGGCTCGGTGGGCTGAGGAACGGATATTCACGATGACACAAACGAACGCAACAACCGCACCCGTCCAGTTCCGTCCGCGTCACGACCAGGAACCGGAATGGCTGTACGATCTTCGCTCCCGTTCCTGGAGAGCCTGGGAGACATCCCCATTGCCCGATCGCGTGGTGCACCTGTGGCGCTACACGGAGCCGCAACGGTTCGTGCCCGATGCCCTCGAGGGATTGTTGCGCAGTTACCCTGTGATGCCCAATGGTCACGCGGATCAGGCGAAAGCGGTACCTGACAATAGGGTGGGGCACGCCTACAACGACACGAGCCTGTTGACCCTTGCACGGCTGACACCCGAAGCCGCTAAAATGGGTGTCGTCCTGACGGATCTGTTGACAGCTGTCCATCAGCATCCGGACCTCATCCGCGAATATCTCGGCAGCGCCGTGGGCGAGAATTTCGACAAGTTCGAGACGCTCAACCTGGCGCTCTGGAACACCGGGCTGTTCCTGTATGTGCCGGATGGCGTTGTGCTCGACAAGCCAATTCATCTCCACCGCACTTCTGGTAACGGGGACACGTTGATGCGCCTTCTTGCCGTTGTCGGAGAAAACTCGGAAGTCACCATCATCGACGATTACGAGGGGCAGCAGGGCGTCCAGGCGCGGATCAACAGCGTCGTGGAGTTGATCGCCAAGGCATCGTCCCGCGTGACCTTCTCGACGTTTATCCGCCTCGCGGATGAGGATTCCCTTTTCCTCACGCAGCGCAACCGCATTGGTCAGGATGTCAGCCTTCGCTCGTCCGCACTTTCGCTCGGTGCGGGTCTCACCAAGGTCAATTGGGGAACCCAGCTCGAGGGAAGAGGGGCGGACAGCCGGTGGACGGGGCTGCTGATGGGAGGGGACGAGCAGCACTTTGACAATCACACGCTCCACCGTCACATGGCGGGTGAGACCTGTTCGAACCTGGAGTTCAAGGTCGCTTTGAAGGATCGGGCGGTTTCCTCCTACACAGGACGGATCAACATTGAACCACACGCTGCATTCTGCGAGGCCTACCAGGAGAATCGGAACCTGCTGCTCTCGGACGCGGCAAAGGTGGAGTCGATTCCCGAGCTTGAAATCGTCAACGACGACGTCAAGTGCTCGCATGGCGTGACCGTGGGAATGCTTGAGCCGGAGCAACTTTTCTATCTTACCAGCCGAGGGATTGAGGAAGAGGAGGCGCGGCGGATCATTCTTGCCGGTTTCTTCGAAGAACCACTCGCACAAGTTCCCCAGGAGTTGCGCGAACTTGGTCATACACTTCTGATGCAGAAACTGGAGGCTTGACCGATGGCGTCCTTTCACGAAGCGTGCAGTACAAAAGATGTTCAGAATGGAATGACGAAGATGTTCAAAGTCAGCGGAAAGAACGTGTTGATTGCGAATGACAAGGGCTCTTTTTACGCCCTGAGTCCCTATTGCACTCATGACGGACAGGATCTGGACGCCGAT
This sequence comes from bacterium, assembly GCA_043801585.1. Classification (GTDB taxonomy): domain Bacteria; phylum Electryoneota; class Electryoneia; order Electryoneales; family Electryoneaceae; genus JAZDLX01. The sequence goes on from JAZDLX010000115.1 coordinate 38,864, forward strand.
GAGATCGTGGACCACGCGCTCACCTGCCCCCGGCATGGCGCCGTGTTTGACGTTCGGGACGGGTCCGTCATCCGCATGCCCGCTGTGTACGGGTTGGCCACCTATCCGGTGAAGGTTGAAAACGACACCGTTTTCATCCAGATCGGCGATTGATGGAGGCGCAGGATGGAATCGCCGGAAACTGTTGTCGCAAAAGAGATCATGCGGGGTACCAGGCTTCCTGCGTACGACCTTCAGGCGGTGCGGGCAGACTTTCCGATCCTCAGCAGAAGGATCAACGGGGAGCCTCTCGTCTACCTCGATAATGCGGCGACCACCCAGAAACCTCAGGCGGTGATCGATGCGTTGAGTGATTACTACTCCTCTCACAATGCGAACGTCCATCGGGGCATCCACACACTCGCCGAAGAGGCAACAGCATCCTACGAGGCGACTCGTGATCTGGTGGCGAAGTGGGTGGGGGACGTCAAGCGCGAGGAGATCGTCTTCACCAGCGGGGCTACGGAATCCATCAACCTCGTCGCATCATCATGGGGTGAACGGAATCTTAAGGTGGGAGACAGGGTTCTCCTCACCCGGATGGAACATCACGCCAATCTCGTACCCTGGTTGCAGGTGGCTCAGAAGACCGGTGCGGAAGTTGTCTATATCCCGATCATGGGCGATGGGCTTTTGGACATCGAAGCCGCGGAAAAGATCTTGAGCGACGGACGGGTCAGACTGGTCGCGCTGACACATGTCTCGAACGTCCTTGGTACAATCAACCCTGTTGCCGAGATGGTTTCGTTGGCGAAGAATCACGGTGCGGTTACCCTCGTCGACGGCGCACAGGCGGTTCCTCATCAGGCGGTGAACATTCCGGAAATTGGCGCGGATTTCTATGCCTTCAGCGCTCACAAGATGCTCGGCCCGACAGGTGTCGGAGTGCTCTACGGACGGGAAGACATCCTGGGCGGAATGGAGCCCTACCAGACGGGAGGCGAAATGATCCGTCTGGTGACCTACGAAAAGGCCACATGGGCCGACCTTCCCCACAGATTTGAGGCTGGCACCCCGAACATCGCCGGGGTAATTGCCTTTGCGAAGGCGATCGAGTACCTGAAATCGTTGGGGATGGCTGCTATCCGGGATCACGAGCGGGAGTTGACCTCGAACCTATTGAGTGCTTTCGACGCCTTGCCGTGGCTGATGGTGTTTGGCCCGCGGGAACTTTCCGAGCGTGCCGGAGTGGTCAGTTTTGAGGTTGAAGGAGTTCACCCGCACGATCTCGCGCAGTTCCTCGACAGCAAAGGTATCGCTGTCCGTGCAGGACATCATTGCGCACAGCCGTTGACGAAACTGCTCGGCAGGACCTCCACGACTCGAGCGAGCGTCTATCTGTACAACACGGCAGACGAAATCGACCAGGTTGTCGAAGCGGTTCGTGAAGCGCGGCGTTATTTCGTCGGGAACTGAAAGCAAAGGACAGGGACGACCAGTGCTGGAAAAAGAACACGAACTCGGTGAATTGTATCGGGATATCATTCTCGATCATTATCGCTCGCCACGTGGACGGAGAGAAGTTGACAATCCGGACATTATCAACGAGGGACAGAATCCCGTGTGCGGCGACGAAGTCGAGATGCGTGTTCGGATGAACGGGGACGTGATCGAGGATCTGGGCGTTCATTGTGTTGGCTGTGCGATCTCGGTGGCATCCGGGTCGATGTTGGCGGAAATTGCTCGTGGAAAGTCCATCTCGGAACTGAAGCAGATCGCCTCTGCGATCAAACAGATGTTGACGAACGGAGAACCATCGGACGCTGTGGACCTTTCGGAACTCAGCGATCTCGAGGTGCTGGAGGGTGTGCGCAATTTCCCCGTCCGGATCAAGTGCGCTCTGCTCGCGTGGGTGACGTTGATCGAAGGTCTGGAACGATACGAGAATGGCAAAAACGAGAACCATGTTTCAACCACCGAGGAGGGAAATCTTCCATAAGACTCAGGTTGAATTCATTGCGCAGTAAGAATCGTCCCCTTGACAAAAAGGGGTATTTTGTTGCAATCATTGATGAATTGCGGGGTATGCGAAAAGCGTATCGTATGAAGACGAAGGGCTGATGACTCAATCAATGCCCTTTGCCAAGAGTTCTTCGATCGTGAGCGTTGTTCTTAACGTCTCTTCAAACGAAGACGCATCTTTGATTCCCACGGCTTCGTTCAACCCGATCACAAAATCCCGATGAGGTCGTTTCGCACGGTAGTTCGGTTCGCGCGGCGGGTGGGGGAGGTAGCGGTCGAGCAGCTCGAGTCTTGGTGTGACGAGGATGCTCGCTGAGAAATAAAGCAAGTCTTTCGCACGGTGGAGTGATGTCCCGGCGATTTTGCGATCTCCGATGACGAGATCGCTGATCCCATCGACACGAACGCTGGGGACACCGCAAGCATCAAGTCCTTCCGCAAGCCATTCACAGCAACGTTGGAACCATTTCTTTGTGTCCCCAAGCCCAGGCACGGGAAGAACGACCGACACAATCACATTCCCGGGATCGAGCACCACTGCGCATCCTCCTCCAGGCCGCCGTTCGAGTGGGACTCCGTCATTGCGGATCGCATCGAAATAGACTTCGTCTTTGATCTTGCTGCCATGCCCGAGAATCACCCGCACCGTTGCGGGGTGATACACCTTCAGGCGGGCTTTCCCGTCCTTTCTCAGAGCGGCGACGAGGTACGCATCGTCCTGATAAACCCCAATGCCGTATTCGCTGTCAGATTTCATCTCACACCAAGTAAAATGGGAACCCCGGAAGGTCGGGATTCCCTTGACGTATTACAATCCTTGACGACCGTTACTTCTTCGGCTTTTTCGGAAGCACGTGAGTCGGTTCCCCGGCGGCGACTTCCGCAGCCTCCATGATCGACTCGGACATGGTGGGGTGTGGATGGATGGTGTTCACCAGGTCCTCGAGGGTGGCGCCCATCTCAATCGCGAGCGTGCCCTCGGCAATCAATTCGGACGCTGAGGGACCAACGATCCCGATACCGAGAATCAACCTTGTTTCGGGATCGGACATCACCTTGACAAACCCTTCCGTGCGGCCAAGGCTGCGGGCACGGCCCAGCGCCGTAAGCGGGAATCGGCCGATAGTGATTTCCACTCCTTTCTCCTTCGCTTCACGCTCCGTGATGCCTGTCCAGGCGATTTCCGGGTCGGTGAAAACGACAGCAGGAATAGCGCGATTGTCGAATGCGGAGGGGTGTTTGGCGATCACCTCAGCGGCTACTTTGCCTTCCCGGCTCGCCTTGTGCGCCAGTGCGGGACCCGGTGTGACATCTCCGACGGCAAAGATGTGATCGACGGTCGTGCGCTGCTCTTCATTGACCTCGATCAATCCCCGCTCATTGACCTTCACACCCGTGTGTTCAAGACCGATGTTGTCCGTGTTGGGGCGGCGTCCAATGGCGACGAGAACCCGGCTGAACGTCTTGGTCATCGTCTTGCCCTCGTGCTCGATATCGACGTCATAACCGTCGCCCTTGGCTTTGCGAACGCCAATGACCTTGGAGCCGGTGAGGATTTCCTCGAACTTCGATTCACAGTGTTTGACGACGACGCGAACGAGATCCTCATCCGCACCCGCAAGCAAACGTGGCAGGAACTCAACCATTGTCACCTTCGATCCGAGTCCGGCGTATACCAATCCCAGCTCCATGCCGATGTAGCCGCCGCCAACCACGAGCAGCGACTCCGGGATCTCCGGGAGATTCACTGCTTCCATCGACGTCCAGAGATTCAGGTCTTTGTCGTAGTCGCCGGGCAATTCGTTGATCCGTGACCCCGTGGCGATGATCGCGTATTTGAATTCGATATTGCCGGCGCCCTCGATGTGCAACTTGTTGTTGTCGGTGAAATTCGCCCGGCCGTGCACGATGTCCACGCCGCGTTTTGTCAGGAGGGTGTCGACTCCGCTGGTCAGATTATCGACGACACCCTGGGTCCAGTTGCGGAGTTTGTCGATGTCGATTTTGATTTCGCCTGTGTGGGAAATACCGATTTCTTCGCCATAACGGGCGGCATCCACTACCTCGACCGCGTGAATCAACGTTTTGGAGGGAATACACCCCTCGATCAGGCAGACCCCGCCGAGCTTGTCACGTTCTTCGACGATGGTCACGTCGAATCCGAGGTCAGCGGCGCGAATCGCGGCGACATAGCCTCCCGGTCCGCCGCCGATGACGACAACATCCGTTTCCTGAGTCAATTCCCCGATAACCATGTATGCCTCCAAAGGCGTGCCGTCATCCGGGGGAGGAGGACGGCTGCCCGGGTTTACAATTCAAGCAGCAACTGGCGCGGATCGCTGAGCAGGCGTGTCAGGTCGGTCACGAAATGTGCGGCCTGAGCTCCGTCCGCGACACGGTGGTCAAACGCCAGCGTCAGCGGGAGCATCTTCCGGATCACGATTTCTCCTTCACGAACCACAGGCTTTTCCTGAGTCTTGCCCATGCCGAGAATTGCCACTTCAGGATAGTTGATCGTGGGGATCAGGCCGGTGCCGCCGATGGGACCGACGTTGGTGATCGTGAATGTCCCGTGCTGCATGTCCCCGATTTCGATCATCCCCTCGCGTCCCTTTGTCGCCAGGTTCACGATGTCAGCAGAGATGTCGAGGATGCTTTTCTTGTCCGTTCCCTTGACAACGGGAACGATCAAACCGCGCGGCGTATCCGCGGCGAAACCGAGGTTGTAGAACTTCTTGTAGACGATTTCCTCGCGGAACGGATCGAGGCTGGCATTGAACATCGGGTATTTTTTCAGCAATACGGTGACCGCCTTCATCACGAAGGGGAGCAACGTCAGCTTGCCACCCGGCTGATCCTTGCGGCGCTCACGCTCCTTGACACGGAAAGCCTCGAAATCGGTGACGTCCGCCTCGTCCATGTGGGCGACGTGGGGAACAGTGACCATTGATGTGGTCATCCGGAACGCGACCTTCCTGCGGATCGAGCGGACGGGTTCGCGCTCCACCTCGCCGAGTGCCTCGAAATTCGGCATCGGTTCAAGCTGGTAGTAGGGAATGCCGCTTCCGCTGCCGGAGATCGCCGGTTGGCCGCTGCCGGGTTCCTCGGCGGAAACAGCACCGGCATGAGCTGAAACTGCGGTGCGAACCGGTGCACCGCCCGAGGCGAACGCTTCGACGTCGCCTTTTGTCACACGGCCGGATGGTCCCGATCCCTGGATCTGATGGATGTCGACGCCAAGCTCGCGCGAGAGACGGCGGACGGCCGGTGCTGCGGCGACTTTCCCGAGAGGGGTTCCATCAGAACGTTCCGAGGTGGCTGAAACCTGTTGTACAGATACCGCCTCCGCCTTGGCAATGGTCTCCGCTTTTGCCGCAGGTGCGGATTCAGCCTTGGCTTTCGCTTTCGGCGCTTCGTGTTTCTCCTCAGCCTTTGCGCTGGCGGGAAGCTCACCGCCGGTGCCGTCGTCGATGACGATAACAACCTCGCCGACGTGCAGCGTGTCGCCAACCTTGCCGTTGAGCTTCACGACCTTCCCGCCCTTCGGGGAGGGTATCGTCACCGCCGCCTTGTCCGTCTCGACATCCATCAGGTCGGCGTCTTCTTCAATGATATCGCCCTCCTTGACGTGCCACTCAAGAAGTTCGCCCTCATGAATGCCTTCGCCGAGATCGGGCAGTTTGAATTCAAACACGGTCGCCTCCTAGAAGTCGAGGGTTTCCTCGATGGCCCGGCGGATGCGCCCCACACTCGGGAGATAGTAATTCTCCCGGGAAAAGTAGGGCATGATCAGGTCGTATCCCGTGACACGCTTGACCGGCGCTTCAAGGTACATCAGTGCCTTGTCGTTGATGATCGAAATGATCTCCGAGGCAGGACCGAGAGTCTTCTGCGCCTCCTGCACTATGACGCAACGTCCCGTCTTGGTGACGGATTTTGCAATAGCTTCGCCATCCATGGGATAAATCGTCTGCAGGTCGATCAGTTCGATTCCGGTGTGTCCCTGCTCGGTCATCTCCTCGACGATCTTCTGGGTTTTGTGTAGCATGGCGCCCCAGGCGATCACGGTGATGTCATTGCCTTCGGTAACGATGCGAGCCTTGCCGAGTTCCATCGCCTCGCCGTTGTCGTTGATCTCCTCCTTGAAAGCGCGGTAGCTGTGTTTCGGCTCCATGAAGACCACTGGGTCGGGATCACGGATCGCGCCGAGCAGCAACCCGTAGGCTGTCGCCGGAGTGGAGGGGATCACGGTTTTCATCCCCGTTGTGTGAGCGTAATAGGTCTCCTTGGACTCGCTGTGGTGCTCCAGGGCGCGAACGCCGCCGCCGTAGGGCATCCGCAGCACCAGCGGCACGGTATGCTGTCCACGGGAACGTGTGCGCATCCGTGCGCCGTTCCCTTCAAGCTGTGGGATCATCAGGTAGCTGAAACCCGAGAACTGTGCTTCGGCCACAGGTTTCAGGCCGTTGATCGCCATCCCGATCGCGGTGCCGATAATCGCGGATTCCGCCAGCGGGGTATCAATCGCCCGTTGCGGGCCGAATTTGTCGATAAGGCCGTCGGTGGCGCGGAAAACACCACCGTTGACACCGACATCCTCGCCGAGTACCAGAACGGAGCTGTCGCGTTCCATTTCCTGGTGCAGGGCGAGATTGATCGCCTGAACCATCGTGAGCTTAGGCATTGTTCTGATCCTTCTGTAGGTCTGCGAGGAATTCCTGGTGCTGCTCGACGAGCGGCGCCACCTCTGTGCCAAACGTTGTCTCGAACGGCTCATCGAGTCTGAAATCGGTGTAGGATTCAAACTGCGTCACCGCCTCGTCGATCTCCGCCTTGAGTTCTTCCTCGAGCTTCACGTTCTTTTTGTCGTCCCAGAGCTTTTTCTTCTCGAGATAGAGCTTGAAACGGGTGATCGGATCGCGCTTCACCCACTCCTCGACCTCTTCCTGGGAACGGTATTTCTTCGGATCGTCGGCGGTGGTGTGCATCAGCATCCGGTAGGTGTTCGCCTCGATCAGCGAGGGGCCTTCGCCCTTGCGCGCCCGGTCGAGGGCTTCCTTCGTCGCCCTGTAGACAGCGAGAGCGTCATTGCCGTCCACCTGGATGCCGGGGATGCCGTAGGCGATCGACCGCTGGGCGAGGGTCTCGATTGCCATCTGTTTGTTCAATGGTGTCGAGATCGCCCAATGGTTGTTCTGGTTCAGGAACACGACCGGCGCTTTCCACACGGCGGCGAAGTTGACCGCTTCGTGAATGTCGCCCTGGGAAGAGGCCCCGTCACCGTAGAAGGTCAGCACCGCGTTTTTCGTTCCCTTGACCTTTTCGGCGTAGGCAATCCCCACGGCGTGGGGGACCTGCGAGCCGAGGATGATCGCCACGGGGAGAATGCGGCTGTTGTCCTTGACCACGTTACCCTCTTCGAATCCCGCGTAGACGAGCATCGGGTTCAGGGGCTTTTCTCCGCGCATCAAACGACCGGCGAGTTCACGGTAGGCCGTCACCATCCAGTCGTCTTTTTCGAGGGCAAGCGCCGAAGCTGCGGAAACCGCTTCCTGCCCGACACAAACCGGGAGGGTTCCGAGTCGTCCCTGCCGTTGAAGCTTGAGCATCCGCTCATCCGTGCGGCGGGCGAGAAGCATGATTCGGTACAACTTCAACAAATCATCCTTTGAAAGCTTCGGATCGAGCTTCTCATCAACATTGCCGTCCTCGTCGAGGACCTGCATGTACGAGATGCTGAATTTCTGGATCACTTTCGTGGGCATGATCATTCCCTTTTGTCTTTCGGACTCATCGAAGTTGGTCACGTCAATGCAGCCGGACCTCATGAGTTCCCGGATTCGTATAAAATTCGATAAAAAGATAGCCGTACCTAACGGAGCGCGTCAACGAAACCCAATCCGGCAGGGAGCATGGCGTTGAAGTGATGAAAACACCCGTCTCAGGGGTGAAAACAACAATGGAAACATTGTAATATGTCGCATCAGAGAGGGGAAAAATGATCGCTATCTGTCTGATATATAAGATGATATATACTCACTTTGAACTCCCGGGGAAGGCGAGTGTGGGGAGGAAGGAACGTTCAGCAAACCGGTGGCGAATCCTTTGAATCGGCCTGAACAAGACTCCTTTTGTGAACTGAAACCGGGGCTACCTGGATGTGTGCTACTGAAAGTAAGGAAGGTATAACGTCATATAATACGATAACGTATTAACTCTGGATGAACGGCACATCCTCACGATTCTTTTCGGAACATGGCTTTTACCACACCGCAGATGGGACAACTCCAGGTGTCAGGAATTTCTTCAAAAGGGGTTCCGGGCTCGACATCGCCCTCAAGATCGCCCAACGATGGCACATACACATAGCCACAAACGACACAACGGTACCTCGCCTCCCCCGCCTGTTCGGGCACTTTCACCATGATCACTCCTCACTGACTGTTTCTATGAAAGATAAGGAATGAATCGTGATCCAATGAAGAACGAAAAGCAGACAAAGAAAGGTTCATTCGTCAGACAGATGGTGCAGCAGATAGCGGAAAGGAGGAGTCAGTTGCCCCTGATGAGCGATCACCGAAAGACGAAACGCAGGAGGCAATTCGAGTTTGTCGAAAGGCTGTGAAAAATCGACTTCTGCCAGGGCAGGAAGAAGGGGTTTCAGCATCGCTCCGAAGTGAACGGAGGATGTCTCAGGGATTTCGCTGGGCAGGATGTCCACCGTCATCATCAGTAAACCTTCGCCCTCAAATCCATCCCGGATCTGTCCGGTTTCCGGAAGGTAGACGTAGACGGGATTGTCCGGGAGTGTGGCTTTGACAGTAGTCTCAACACTCCCGCCGACATCGCAGGTGATATCGCCAATGACCAGGAGTTTCGGATCATCATCAGTGTAAAGCCGTTTTGCATCGTCAAGGGTGACGAGTTTCGGGAACCGTTCGTCCCAGTAGATACCATTGACCATCACTGTGAGGCTCGGCAGGTACCGCGAAAAATTGGACCGGTAACGTTCGGGATGCTGGGTATACTCGTCGAAATCAAATCCATCACCGCCATCGATTCGCTCCAGGAAATACTCCATGTTGAAATACACCACATAAACCTCGTGGCCGCTTAGCCCGGCGAGAGCTTCTCCGTCCTGTAGCTGCTCGATGGTCAATTCCACAGGGTTCATCACGTCGAGAACATCACGCGCTCCGCCGGCCACACGTCCTTCGCCGGTAATCCCGATGATCAAGGGGGAAACCGCCGCGGGGAGCCCCTGCTTATGGATTTGATCGCCCACGCGATGCATGGCTTCCTTCGCCTCGGCAAGACCCCCCTGATAGCGGATCGACTGTTCAAGCGTAGTAAGCGGAGAATCGATGCCTTTCGCGAGCAATCGTTGCCCAAGCGCCCAAAGGCTGTTGATCGTTCCAGCCTGTCCGGCCTGGTAGGAAAAGGCAATCAGCCGGAGGCCATCCTCATCCGTCACCAGTTCGTAATCCAACAGCGTGACGTTTTTCATGAGAACACTTGCCAGCAGCGGCATGTTGTAGGGTTGGCCCTTGGCCGTGTGTGAAAAGAAAAGATGCGGTTTGCCATCGATCAACCGCTCGACAGGTACTTCCTTGATCCCGACGATCAGGTCGCAATCGCTGAGGTCGTCGGTGAGGGTCGCTCCGGCCTCGCGGTAGGCGCTGTCGGGGAAAATGCGCGTGTCCGAAGGTTCGATCGACACTTGAATGCGATGATCCCTGACCAGCTCCGCGACGTCGTTCGGTGTCAACGGTGCCCTGCGTTCCAGTTCAGATTTGTCTTCCCGGCGAATGCCGATGTGTTTACCCGTCATCTTTCCTCTCCAGGACTTCGTGCCGGAAGGGTAGGGTCCGAATGACCTCAGAACAAGAGAACCCCGGAAACCTGCTCCCGGGGTCCGGATGAGACATCGAACGGGATGTCAGTGGCCGGGGACGTTTGCCTGCAACGCTACCGTCGCAGTGTTTTCGCTGCCCTCGGCCATTTCAATCGGCAATCGAACGGATGCACTGCCAAGGTAACAGAGCCCCTCGTTGTCTTTCCGGCAGAAGAAATACTCCGCCTGCAAGGTGATCGAACCATCACCGCTGATTTGCACCGGAATGTTCACCGGAAGCGACTTGGCGGTAACGAGTTCCTGTACGCTGGAGACACCGCCCGAAGTACCTGCAATCGTCACTCGAGCCCCGCCCTCCGCGTTGAGTTTGAATCCCTCGGGGAAGCTGACGTCAAAGGTGATGGAAACGGGTCCGCCGGCGAGTCTGGCGACGTTCAATTCCGTAGCGTGATCGGATTCCGCCTCGGCGGGTGTAGCCGGCATCATGGAATCCAATCCCTTCAACGCCAGCGTGATGACCGTTCCTTTCGCGGGGTCGATCACACGGATCAAATTGTTGTTTGTATCCGCGACATAGACCGTGCCGTCGTCGGCGACATCCAGGCCGCCCGGCTCGTCGAACGTGGCCTCCAGCAGGAGACCGTCCTCATGACCCTCATTCCCGGTGCCCGCGAACGTCTCGGCGCTGTACTCCTCCGGGATCACTTTCTTGATCTTGTTGTTGTACGTGTCGGCGACATAGAGCACGCCATCGTGCCATGCCACTCCGAGCGGGTGCTGCAGCCGGGCTTTCATTCTTCCGCCATCGACGTCGCCGAAATCGAACAATCCCTGTCCGACGATACTCATCACCCCGCCGTTCGGGTCAAGCTCGATGGAGCGGATGGCGGACACCTCACTGTCAGCGGTAAACAGCCTCTTTTTACCGTCCGTCGTAATGCCGGATGGTTGCGCCATAGCCGCCAGCAACCGTGGACCGTCCACGATGTCCTCGCGTCCCGATCCCGCCCAAAGTCCAACTTCCTTGTTCCGAGGATCGTAGTACCAGACCTGGTGAGAGCCCGCCATGGCGATGTAGAGTATCTCGCCGACAGTGACGAGGTCCCAGGGACTTGTCAGGCGGGTTTCCAGAGCCGGAGTGGCGCCGCCGCCATACCCGCCCTGTTGCCCTGTCCCGGCGACACGAGTCACTGTTTTCCTTTTCAGATCAGCCGCACGCAGAGAGTGATTCTGGGTGTCCGCGATGTAGAGAAGATCACCGACGAGTTCCAGTCCCTGGGGGGAGTTGAACGTCGCCTCCGAAAAGATCCCGTCCGTCATCCCGCGTTCGCCGTTTCCGATCACGTCGATCACCTCCGCCGTGGATCGGTTGACCACCAGCACACGGTTGTGGCCGGAATCGCCGATGAAGAGGCGGTTTCCCTTTTCGTCCACACGGATCTTGCCGGGAAACTCAAGAAGCGAGAGGGGCGCGGAATCCCTTTCCAGTTTCAAAGCGAGAGATGTCGTGTCGAGCTTGCCCCGTTGGGCGAACGTCCTCGCAATCTGTCCGATCAGTGGATCGAACGTTTCCGGTGCGCCCTCTCCGGACTGCGCCGCCGCGATATATCCTTCGGGATCGATCAACACCATCGTCGGCCACGCATGGACGTTGTAGGAACGCCAGACGACAAACTCTTTATCGTTGACGACAGGGTGCTCGATCCCGTAACGGAGGATCGCCTCGCGGATATTTTTCGTATCCCCTTCGTTCTCGAACTTCGCCGAATGCACTCCGACCACGGCAAGACTGTCGCCGTATTTCTGTTCGAGGTCATGTAGTTTCGGCAGAACGTGCATGCAGTTGATGCAGCAGTAGGTCCAGAAATCGAGAACCACAACCTTTCCCCGTAGTTGGGCAAGGGATAGAGGTTGCGATGTATTCAGCCAGTCCATGCCGTGGGGAAACTCAGGCGCACGAGCATCCTGTTTGTAGGGTAGCGTCATCGAAGGTGTATCTCCCGCTGTGACTGGGGACAGGGCGACGGATGCAAGCAGCATCCCAATTGCCAGCATCACACGAACATGAGTCGGGCGACGCGGTTTTCTTATTGAATTGCAGCGGATGATCGGCGGTCTGTCCGGATTCATGCATCCTCCCGTTGAGGCATCTGAAGAGTACACTGGACGCAAGGTGGAGCGGAGCAGGGGAAATGGTTGAACGCTAAGCTCCTGGAGTTCAGATCACCGAACAATTGGAGACACAATAGGACCACGTGCATGAAATAGTAACAAGCGATGAAACGTCGTCCTGTAGTTCGAAGGTTGACCATCGGCGTCGGACGACAGGTTCGGCACAGCACAGCTGTTCAACGGTGAAAGACTATCCTGGCAACCAGTCGGAGAGGTAAAACATGAATAGATCACAGGTGATTCCCGTCTTCTCGAAAACAGTACTGATCGCCGCTGTCCTGCTTATATCCACTCAGATGGTCCGTGCACAGCTGATGAAGGAGAGTGATATGACGAGCAACATGGACTACCGAGACCTCCCGTTCCAGACGATCACGGGCGACACTGCGACCTTGAACACTTTCCACGGGAAGGTCATCCTGATCGTGAACACCGCCAGCAAATGCGGGTTTACACCCCAGTACGAGGGGTTGGAAGCGATGTACATGAAATACAAGGATCGCGGTTTCACGATCATCGGATTTCCAGCGAACGATTTTCTCGGGCAGGAGCCGGGTTCAAATGAAGAGATCGCGACATTCTGCAAGACGGAATACGGAGTTTCTTTTCCGATGATGGCAAAAGTCCACGTCAAAGGGGATGAACAGATTCCTCTCTACGAGTACCTCACCGAAAAGTCACCGTTTCCCGGCAAGATCACTTGGAACTTCAACAAGTTCCTGCTTGACCGGGATGGCAATGTCATCGCGCGATTTGACACACGGACGAAACCCGAGGACGAGAATGTCGTAACCGAAGTGGAGAAAGCCCTGTCGAGCGGTGAACAGAAGATGTAACCCTTTTACGGACAGACTTGATATTATGTGGCCCTGTTTGCTTGCAAACAAGGTTTCTTTTAGTCAGCCGTCTGATCTGGTGAAGCAGCCTGTAGGCCGGGGTCTCCGAACCCGGCGCAGTGTGGCGTGGCTTGTGGCCCGGCTGCCCCGTCAGCCGGGTTTCAGAAGTTTTTGTGTAGGCCGGGGTCTCCGAACCCGGCGCAGTGTGGTGCGGCGTGTGGCGCGGCGTGTAGCCCGGCTGCCCCGTTAGCCGGATTTCAGAAGTTTTTGTGTAGGCCGGGGTCTCCGAATCCGGCGCAGTGTGGTGCGGCGTGTGGCCCGGCTGCCCCGTCAGCCGGGTTTCAGAAGTTTGTAATGTAGGCCGAGGTCTCCGAACCCGGCGCAGTGTGGCGCGGCGTGTGGCCCAGCTGCCCCGTCAGCCGGGTTTCGGAAGTTTTTGTGTAGGCCGGGGTCTCCGAACCCGGCGCTGTGTGGTGCGGCGTGTGGCCCGGTCCCGACCGTTCGGGACCGGGTATCATCCGACTCAGATTATGAAGTTTTTGTTTCTCCGGGCATCGTCCCGAAGATGTAATCCCAGAGGGGCGTGCTGACGCCGAAGCGCCTGCTCATATCAATCCCGTGATGACGCATGTGGTGTTTGCGCATTGTCTGGAACCATTTACCGGGCAGGTTGACGTGATGGTAGGCGTAGTGAAGCATGTCGTAGATGATGTAGCCTGTCATCATACCGGCGAACAGGGGATTCACCCACATCACCAAGTCGAGCACAACTCCAACGACAAGGTAGAATAGTCCATAGATGATTGCAGCGGTTGGGATCGCACCCAGGGGTGGCATCACCAGGCGGGTTTTCACCATCGGCTGGTCGTGGTGTACGCCATGCCCCATGTACTGCATCCGCTTCAATCGTTCAGAGCGAAAGTTCCTGTGAAACAGGAAACGGTGCAGCAGGTACTCGATGAAAGTCCACGAGAAAAGCCCAAGCAGCAGCGCAAGAAGCCATTGTGTGTGCGTCATGGGGGAGAAGTAGCCCAGCCATGCGCAAAACACGATCACCGGTGTCCACAAGATCACAACCCCGACCGGGGTGAAGTGGGTGAGAGCTTCGAGAATGGGGGATTTGAACAGCCGGACAGGCGGCGCATCTGGCGACATCGGCGTCATGGGCACCTCGTGCTTGTTAGGATGCTCAAACGTAGAAAGGATAGAACAACTTCTGCAAGACTTTACAAAAGACCCCGGGGAAATCCCCGGGGCACGGTTCTCACCGTATCGCTGTAACATTAATCACTTGATCAGCGTGACTTTTCGTGCTAGTTGAATCTCTCCCGGCACGGACATTTGGACGAAATAAACTCCACTGGCAAAGGAGCTGCCATTAAAAGTTATTGTCTTATATCCCGCCTCAGTTTTTCCATCCAACAGAGTGGCGACATTCTGCCCTAAAACGTTGTACACATTCAATCGCACGTTTGTAGTGTGGGGTAGACTGACCACGATAGAAAGTACCGGATTGAAGGGATTCGGGTAGAGCGAGACAATAGAATACTCCTCAGGCACAGCCATGTACGAGGGGTCTTCACTACTCAAAACGGCTGAGCCATCATAGATATCAAAATGGGCGAAGTCTGCTACATAAATGTTGTTCCCCGATACAGCCACATCTTGTGCATTACCCATTGTGTTGTAATATCCGACTTCAACAAGCTGCACAGGATTGGATATATCCAAGACTCTCAATCCTGCAACCTCGTCAGCGATGAATGCAAAATGACCTTCAACTTGAACGCTGCAGATATAGCCGGGAGTTTCATAGTATCCGACTTCGACAGGACTTGCCGGATTTTGAACATTTATGATATGGAGTCCCATAAATGCATCTGCCAGATAAACGAAATCCCCCGAAACCGTAAGGCATTCGGAATGTCCCACTGTCTCCAAACTGCCGATTTCGAAGGGATTGTTCGGAGTAGAAATATCGAGAATACGAAGTCCAATAAGCTCATCCACGATATAGGCATAGTCCCCGGAAACTGCGACGTCCATCACTGTACCTATTGTATCGCAATAACCGACTTCAAAAGGCTGTTCTGGATTCGATACATCGATGACACGAAGTCCCTCTCCGCCATCAGCCATATAAACAGCACCGCCATTAGCAGCCAGGCTGAATGCACGGCCCGGTGTATTGTAGCTTCCTATAACTTCGATTGAAGAGGGAGTGGAAACATCAAGAACTTTCAGCCCAACGTCAAGATCTGCAGCGTACAGGTAATGATCAAGATAGACTATATTTTCTATTCCCTTGGCAGAATCGCAAAACCCTACTTCCATGGGATTGTTTTTTGACTCAATGTCAACAACTCGAATACCTGCTCCAAAATCAGAGACAAATGCATAGCTGTTGGATACTGCAACTGCATAAATAATGCCGTACGAGTTGTATTGACCGATAATCACAGGACTGGTTGGGTTTGAGATACTTACTACTCGCAAACCGGTATAGTGGCCTGCCAAATAAGCATTCTCACCCATAAGCCAAACATTATGCGCATTCAAGTATTCGCTTAAACGACCCATCTGAGTTGGTTGGGTTGGGTCTGAGATGTCCGCGATGATAAGCCCCCAAACACCATCAGCGATATAAGCTTTCCCATTTCGTACCGTGACATCCCACGCGTATTCAGGTGTTCCAAGTTGCCCGATTAGTTGAGGATGTGCCGGGTCGGATACATCAATGACCAGAAGGCCCCCATGCCCGATGGCGACATAGGCGAAATTGCTGTCGATTGCGATGCCAAGCGCTAAATCTGTTGTCGGAAAGGTTCCTGAAAAAGTGGGGTTTTCAGGATCGCTAATGTTATAAATACATAATCCCGAATCCTCTTCAGCCACGTATGCGTAATTCCCCGACAGTGCAATGCTGCGTGCGTCGCCACGTTGACTGCATGAGCCAATTAAGGTTGGGAGAGTGGGTTCGCTGATATCGATAGTGCTGATTGCCCCGGATTCAGCAATAAACGCATAGTCACCGGAAAGGGCGATGTCACTCGGGCTGCCATTTGTTCTGCATAAACCGACTTCGTTGGGATGCTCAGGATCGGAAATGTCGACTACATGCAATCCATTGGACTGACCGGCAAGAAGCGCATAGTCTCCGTCAACGGCGGCATTCGAGACATAGTCCTGAACTTCGATCGTGCTGATCGCAAGTGGATTTGCCGGATCTGTAATATCCACCAGGTGCAACCCAGCGTAACCATCAGAGACAAAGGCAACATTGCCTGAGGTTGTTACCCCAGTTGCAGTAGACCATTTATCATACATCGTGCTGATGAGTTCGATGTTCTCATGATCGCTGTTGTTGCCAAGTTCGGATTTTGATGCCGTTGATACTCTTGGGAATGGGAGAAGAATCGATTCGTTCAACATCATCGGCTGAACCATTTTGTACGCATGATTGTTTACGTATGCAGGAGGAACAGCATGGACAGCGGGTGCATCTTCAGCCAGGGTAATCGAAACAGCGAGTAGGACACCGGTGAGGGCAAAAAGCAGGGATTTCATTGTGTCCCCCGATCGAAGTTATTTACGATAGTGACCATTAACCCACATAAAATAATTTAATACAATGGGCCATCCTAATACAAAAGTGAGCGAACCGGATGGATTCGCTCACTTTTTTCTAAAGACAGGATTGAATAACTATCAGCTTTCCTTGACCGCCTCGATGATCTCGGCGAAGGCCTTCTTGCCGTCGTTGAAGAACATCAGGGTGTTGTCCAACGCGAACAGCGGGTTCGGAATGCCCGCAAAGCCCGGCGACAGCGAGCGCTTGATCACAATCGCCGTCCTTGCCTTATCCACGTTGATGATCGGCATTCCGGCGATCGGGCTGTCCGGGTCGGTGCGGGCGACGGGATTGACCACGTCGTTGGCGCCGACGACGATGGCGACGTCGATGGTGTCGATGTTGTTGTTCGACTCCACCTCATCCCACAGTTTGTCATAGGGGACGTTCGCCTCGGCCAGCAGCACGTTCATGTGGCCGGGCATCCGGCCCGCGACAGGATGGACCCCGAAGAACACCTCGGTGGTGTACTTCGACTCGAGCAGATTCGCGAGGTCACGCACGGCGTGCTGTGCCTGGGAGACGGCCATGCCGTATCCGGGGACGATCAGGACGCGCTGTGCGGTTTCGAGCATCATCGCGATCTCTTCCGCGGAAGTTACCTTGACGGTTTTGTAGATCTCGTTGGCGTCCATCGTGGACTCGGTCGCGCCCATCGCTCCGAAGAGTACGTTGGGCAGCGAGCGGTTCATCGCCTTGCACATGATGTTCGTCAGGATGACGCCCGACGCACCCACCAGCGATCCGGCGATGATCAGCACGGTGTTGCTGATGACGAAACCGGTCATGGCGGCCGCGATGCCGGAATAGCTGTTCAACAGGGCGATCACAACCGGCATGTCCGCGCCACCGATCGAGAAGGTGAGCAGGATGCCAAGCACCGCGGAAACGCCGATCAGCACCCAGTAGAGCAGCAACGTGTGCTCGGTGGGAACCACTTCCGTCCCAGACAACTGCACGACGAGTACAACGCCGACGATCAGGGCAATCGCACCGGAGAACATCTTCAGCGCCTGCATCCCCGGGAAGATCGCCTTCCTGTTCAAGGTCAGCAGACCGGTGAGCACAAAGGTGGCGATCACCAGCCAGGAGAGCGGGGTATAGGCGTAGGTGGAAGCGATGTAAACGCCGAGAGCCGCAACGATCAGCGCGAAACCATACTTGATCAGCTTCTGCCAGGTGTGAAGTTTCCACTTCACCGCGAGGAACTCCGACAGCTTGCCAAACGCAATGTAGCTGCCGAAGAAGGTGACGCTGCCGACCAGACCCGCCAGCACGGTGGCGATGGACTTCTGCATGTCGGCCGGTTCGTGGCCGTGGATCACCTTGACCAGCTCGGCGGCGGCGACAACCAGTGACGCAGCGCCACCGAATCCGTTGAAGATGGCCACCATTTCCGGCATCGAGGTCATCGCGACACGGACTGCGGCAATCCAGCCGATCGCTCCACCGATAATGAAACCAATGATGATGTAATGATACTCCAGGCCGCTGGCGAGGAGTGTGATCACGACGGCGATGAGCATACCCAGGGCGCTGGTCAGGTTGCCCTTGACTGCGGTGCGCGGGTGGGACATGCCCTTCAATCCGTAGATGAAAAGGACCGACGCGATCGCGTACACGATGTTTTGAAGGCTTTGAGAAACCATGATCGTCGATCCTTACTTTTTCTTGAACATCTGAAGCATGCGATGGGTGACGAGATAACCGCCGACCACGTTGATGGTGGCGAAAATCATCGCGAGCATGCCGAACAGTTTCGAAAGTTCAGGCTCTTTGATGGTGCCTGCCGCAAAGATGGCGCCGATGATGGTGATGCCGGAGATCGCATTCGATCCCGACATTAACGGCGTATGAAGCATTGGCGGCACCTTCGTGATTACTTCGAACCCCACGAAGATCGCGAGGACGAAGACCGTCAACAGCATGACGAGGTCCATCCCTCCTCCTTATTTCTTTTTAGTCGTCTTCTTCGTCGGAGCCTTTTTCGCGGAGGTTTTCTTCACCGCGACAGGCTTTTTCGTTGCGGCTTTCTTCGCCGGGGCCTTTTTACCGCCCTTTGACTTTTTCGCCGAAAGGGCTTCAATCAATTCCTTGACCCGTGGATTGACGATTTCGCCACCCTGGCAGATCATGCTGCCCGCGGTGATCTCGTCTTCCAGGTTGAGCACCAGCTTGCCTTCTTTGTCAGCGAGGTGCTGAAGCAGGGTCTGGACGTTCTTGGCGTACATCTGGCTGGCGTGGAAGGAAACGGTGGAAGTGATATTCTCGGGGCCGTTGATGAACACACCGTTCTTGGTTGTGATCGTCTTGCCGTGCACCGTCAGTTCGCAGTTGCCGCCACGTTCGCTGGCGAGGTCAACAATCACCGAACCGGGTCGCATTGCCGCGACTTGGCTTTTGGTAACCAGAACCGGGGAACGCTTGCCTGGAACCGCCGCAGTGGTGATCACCACATCCGCCTCGGCGATTGCCTTGCCCATCGCCTCGCGCTGCCTCTTCAGGAATTCTTCGCTCTGTTCCTTCGCGTAGCCGCCGGTGCCCTGCGCCTCGCTGGTATCCAGTTCGACCTCGACGAACTTGCCGCCGAGGGATTCGATCTGCTCCTTGACTTCCGGGCGGACGTCATAGGCGTGAACGATGGCGCCGAGACGTTTCGCAGTCGCAATCGCCTGCAGTCCCGCAACTCCCGCACCGATAATGAACACCTTCGCCGGGGCAATCGTCCCCGCAGCGGTCATCATCATCGGGAACATCTTTGGAAGCAGGCTCGCGGCGATCAGGACGGCTTTGTATCCCGCCACATTCGCCTGAGATGAAAGGGCATCCATGGACTGCGCACGAGTGATGCGGGGGATCAGCTCCATCGAGAAGCTGATCGCACCTGTCTTTGCGAGTTCCCTGGCTTTGTCAGGGCTGCCGAGTGGATCCGTGTGGCCGACAATGACCTGTCCAGCCTTGATCTTTTTCAGATCACTCCTGCCAGCGCCATTGTCACCACCGTAGGCGCGGACCTGGGCGATGACGTCTGCCTTCTTGAAAACGTCGTCGCGCTTTCCGATGCTGGCGCCCTTGGATGTGTAGGTCTCGTCCGTAAAGCCGGCTTCCACACCGGCTCCCTTCTCGACGAGCACCTTGAAACCTTTCCGGGTGAGCTGGTGCACGATATCCGGCACCAACGCCACGCGCTTCTCGCCCGGAAACAGCTCTTTGGGCACTCCGACAATCATGGCGATGTCCATCCCTTGTTTCGTTTGTCTTATGCCCTGCGACCAATTACGTCGTGGGCCTCGCTTTTGGTTTTGTTCCAGTTGCGGGGTCATCCCGCCGAGATAGAAACTCCTCCGGCCACTCGATTCTTTGGCATGGCAACTGCCCGTCTAACGTTATGCCTGAGTGTTCAAATTCCGCTTTGCGACGGGAAATGTGCTGGCGAAAATAGGTGCAGCCTCTCGTGCAGTCAAGAGTGCGGGAGGTGCCTGCATCCCTTGTCATTGTTGAAAAAGGGTGCGCAAATGCCGCAAAGCGAACAATCACGGGTGTTACAGGGGGATGGAATATTCGCACTTGAGTGCTGAAACCGATCCTTTCGACTCTCAGAGACCCTGAAATCACTGGTAATGTTGATGTGCAGGTTCATCCAATGGAAAGAGAGGCGAGAGGAGGTGTCGGGTCTTTCCTCTTGCGCCATCGGATAAATAAAGTCACTCGGAGCATAAAGTGAATACCAGCCCTGTCGTTGATCTGTTGCGCGGAAGGCGGTCTACCCGGTCGATCGATTCACGACCTCTTCCAGAAGAGGTCGTTCAGGATCTCATTGAAGCGGTACGCCTGACTCCTTCCTGTGCGAACAACCAGCCATGGCGTTACATCTTTGCGGAGAGCGAAAACGAACGCCAGCGCATCTCGGAAGCCTTCATCGGCGCCAATGCCGCCTGGGCTCCGCGAGGAGCGTTGATCGTCTGTGGCTACAGCCGGGCATCCGAAGATTGCCGCAACGAGGATGGGAGGGAGTATCACCAGTTCGACCTCGGCATGGCAACGATGAACATGATGCTGGCAGCAACAAGCCATGGACTTGTCGCCCGACCAATGGGGGGATTTAATCCGGATGTCATCCGCAGGCTCTACGGCCTCGACCCGGAGGATCAACCTCTTGTGATGGTTTCCATCGGACGCCCGGGCGCGAATGAGGATCACCTGCCGGAGAAGTACAAGGGAATTGAGGACAAACCCAGGAATCGTAAAAGCGCCGCGGAGATCATCCGCAGGGTGTGAGGAGCAGGTGCCAGTTGCTTAGGGATGAACACAATATGTCACCCCCAGCGCTATCTGTCACTCCCCGCGCTACCTGCCACCCCCGGACAATATGTCACCCCCGCACAGGTGGGGGTCCAGACAATAAACCATGGCCGACCATCCGGATTCCCGCCTGCGCGGGAATGACATTTCTACGTTTCCGTCGGTTCCTTAGCGAAAGCGTGTTCAGTCATCCTGAACCGGCCTGCCAAAGGCAGGCGCAGTCTGTTCAGGATGACCGGATTTGGACTGTCCCGCAGGTTTCTCAGCGAAGCGGAGAACCGATGGATAGAGACGGGGTGTCGGGTTTCCACTTCGTTTACGACCCGACACAACAAAGAAAGCTATAAGGCAAATAGTCAGCAGGGCCATTCTCCCTGTCCGAGAGAGAATGGCCCGTTGTGCTCATGCAATACTTGAAGTGCGCCGAGGGTATTCTGGAATACCTCCGGTCAGGTCAATTGCCGGTCGAGAGATCTTCAGGAGCGTTGTTGGATATCCAGTCCTCGATTGCCTGGATGTTGTCAGTGCGGATGTTTCCGCCCGGGGGCATTCTCGGAAACCCCTGACCCTGACTCGACTCAGCAATTCGCTTGCGCTTGGGTTGCCCGGAAGGATCACACGGTTCCCGCTTGTCGTCACATGGCTGACGACCGGGGTGTACGTTGCAACGCTGAATCCGCTTTGAGCATTCGATCCACCGTGGCATGCGCTGCAATAACCATCGAGCATCGGTCCGATCGTGTGCTTCCAGTCTAGATCAGCATTCGGATCCAACGTGAATCCTGAGCCTGCAGGTCCCTGATTGGAGCACCCAGAAAGAAGAATCGTCAGAAGAACGGTCGCAAGAATCGCCCGTGGAAGGACGAATCGGATACTGGATTCCATGAAGAAAATCCTCCGATGATGAAAACCGTCATTTGACTGACGCAGTAAATGACACGGTAACCTGCTGCACCTCAAATGTGTTTCATCATCGAAGTCCTTTCACGGCTGATTTGAGAGATTAAAATGCCGTGAAAGCAAAGTTAGGGTGTTATAACATCAAGCGTTTTTTCAAATCGAGGAAATGAAGGTAAACCGAGATGGAGCACTGAAACGTTGAATTTATCAACGTGATAACGTGGAAAAAGGACATCCCCCGACTCTGATGAGGTCGGGGGACGTTTCAAACCCTGCAGAATTCGTGCTGCCCTTACATACGCCGGAGCCGGTTCGAACGTATGGCCTAGGATCGTGCCCGAATCCCTTCGGGTTTGACCGAGAATTGGGATTGGGTGGGTGATATCCAGTGTGGTTAGGGGTACACTGGATACCACAATTGACAAGGAACCAAACACAACAGATCCGAAAACTGTTTTGCAATGGTTGTGCCAATCATCTAAAACACTCGTATCATCTTGTTATTATAAGGTATAAGTCCGTTCCTGCCGATCATGTCACATTCGCCGTTGTAGGAATACGCTACAACAGGTTCCGATTATGAGTTTCGATACGAAGCATCCACTGTTCATGGATGAATTCACTGCCTGAACGTTTACCCTACAACGAACGATAGGTGGAATCCAGTTGACTGGTTTATGTGTTTTAAGGTGTTGCCTGAGAGCAGGAAAATGTACAAAATACCTTTTCATATGAGAACAAGCAATTTTCCCGGTAAGGGAAAAAGTACCTGGTACATTTTCCGGCACGTTCCCTGGTTATGCAGGCTGCCATCCGTTATTGCACGCTCACGCGCGAGGGATTCAGGCGGCGAAGCCATTGCGTATCTTTCGTGTTCTCGGTATACTTCGGCGGTTTCAATCAGAAGGGGGTCAGATGATTGTCAGTCTTACCGGTTTCGGCCGGGCGGAAGTGGAAGATGGGGATCTGCGTTTCAGCGTGGAAGTGCGCAGCGTCAACAACCGTTTCCTCGAGATCGGCACCAAGTTGCCACGCAGCCTGGTCAACCAGGAGATGGAGTTTCGTGCCCTGGTTCGCAACCGTGTCGATCGCGGCAAAGTGAACCTGTTTATTCAGGAGGACCGGTCGGCGATCCGGCAAACAAAGCTGAATTTTGACCAGGCTTCCGCCAAGGCCCTCGCCGACGGACTTCGCGAGCTTGCTCAATCGGCTGGTGTCAAGGACGATCTGACCCTCTCGGATCTTGTACACTTGATGGAATGGTTCACCGGCGAGAACGATGACGAGGATTCAGGCCAGCGGTTGGCGCTGGCGAAAAGGGGGATTGAGGCCGCGTTCGACGAATTCGACCGCATGCGTGCGGAGGAGGGCAACAACCTTGAAGCCGATTTCCGGCAGCGGCTTGAGTCGATTTTCGAAGTGCTCGCGAAAGTGGAAACCAAGACAGACACTGTCCGCGAGAGCCAGCTCGAAAAGCTGCGTGAACGGATCGAGCGCTACGTCACCTCCGACCAGGTAGATGAAAGCCGTCTCGAACAGGAAGTCGCTTACATCCTGGACCGGTTGGACATTACCGAAGAGATTGTGCGGCTTCGCAGCCATATCCAGCTTTTCCATAATGCCCTCGAGGGCGGCGGGAGCGTCGGCAAGCGCTTGAATTTCATTCTTCAGGAAATGAACCGGGAGATCAACACGATTGGTTCGAAATGTCAGGACGCCGAAACGGCGTCGTGGGTCGTGGAGATGAAGGACGAGGCGGAAAAGATACGCGAACAGGTCCAGAATGTCGCCTGATGGGAAACGGAGTCCGGGATGCCTGATCGTCTTTGCTGCGCCTTCGGGCGCAGGAAAGACCACGATCATTCACCAGGTGATGCAGCGTGTTGAGGGGTTGACTTTCTCGGTATCCTCGACGACACGAGCCCGCAAAGAGGGGGAAGTGGACGGCGTCGATTATAACTTTCTCGGCGAGGAAGAATTCGACACGGCCCTGAAAGCGGGGGATTTTCTCGAACATGAAATTGTCCACGGGAAACTATACGGTACGCGTATTTCAAAGATCCAACCGCTGCTTGACGAGGGGAAGGATGTCGTATTCGATCTGGACGTGCTCGGAGCATTGAATGTAAAACGACTGTTTCCTCAAGCACTCTTGATATATATTGAAGTTCTCTCGACGGAAATTCTTCGAGACCGGCTGAGAAAGCGAGGCCGCGAGAATGACGCCGAGATCGATCTGCGCCTGAAACGTTACGAAATGGAACGTTCAAAGGCGCAGCAGTTTGATAGGGTCGTGATCAACGACGATCTCGAGTGTGCAGTTCAGGAGATTGTCGATGTGATCGAGCGTTTCCGGAGCGGCGAACATGCCGCTTCCACACGAGGAGGAAGGCCGTGAGCCACGAGATGTTTCTGGCCGAGGATTTCCACGGCAATGCGGACAACATTTATGAAGCTATCGTCGCCATCGCGCGTCGTGCTCGTCAAATCGGCGAAGAACAGCGTAGAGAGATGGATGCGTATCTGAGCCAGGTGGAGATGCTCGAGAAGTTCACCGAGGATGAGGAGAACTACGACGAGCCGGTCCGCCAGCATGAGCCGGTACTTCAATTCGAAAAGCCGACGATTCTCTCCTTGCGTGAGATGATCGCTGATAAACTCGACCTGCTGCGTCCGGAACTTCCCAAGGAGGAGGCCGAGGCCATCGCCGGGTTCACCAGCGGACCCGTGGATACCGAGAGCGTCGGCGGATTTGGCGGAAAACTGGATTTGTCCGAGGAGTAGACGATGGACGCCGCGGGCGGCCAAGAGGCGAAAGACCTTTCAGGACGCCGGGTACTGGTAGCCTTATGTGGCGGAATCGCCGCCTACAAAGTCGTTGAAGTCGTGCGAAGACTGATCAAGCGGGGTGCGGATGTTCGGGTGATGATGACCGAAGCCGCGACCCGCTTTGTGTCTCCAGTCACTTTTGCCGCGATCACCGGCCAGCGAGTCGGATTGAACATGTGGTCGGATCCCGGTGATTCGTCGGTCGATCATCTGCAACTGCCTCACAGCGCGGATCTGATCCTCGTCGCCCCTGCGACGGCGAACATGATCGCGAAGATGGCCGCGGGGCTTGCGGACGACCTCGTCTCCACGGCGCTCGTTGCCGCCCACTGTCCGGTGATTATTGCTCCCGCGATGAACACCCACATGTACGCCCATCCCTCCGTTTCAAGGAACCTGGCGACCCTTGCGCAGCGGGGTGTACATCAGGTAGGACCGGCCAAAGGGGAGATGGCGGCGCCCGGCGAAGAACCCGGTTTCGGCCGGATGAGCGAACCGGAGGAGATCGTGGAGGCCGTAGCGGGTCTATTGTTGGACTCTTCAACGGGACCTCTTGCGGGCAGGACCGTCCTGATCACCGCCGGACGCACGGAAGAACCCATCGACGACGTCCGGGTGATCACCAACCGAAGCAGCGGGAGAATGGGTGTAGCGCTTGCGGAGGCCGCACGAAACGCAGGGGCGAGAGTCATCTTCGTGCACGGCCCGATGGATGTTGCGCCTCCGGATGGTGTCGAAACGGTCCAAATTCGAAGCGCCCAGGAGATGAGGGATGCTGTCGTCTCCCGCGTTGCCTCCTGCAACGCCGTGTTGTATGTCGCGGCGGTCGCTGATTGGCGGCCAAAAGCGGTGTTCAAAGGGAAGATGAAAAAAGAGGGGACTGCTCCTCCTTCCATCGAATTTGTGGAAAACCCGGACGTTGCGGCGGAAACCGCAAAACTTTGCCCCGGATTCACCCTCGGATTCGCGTTGGAGACCAGCGAATCCCGTGAAAACGCCGAGAACAAATTGAAACGCAAGGGCTTGAGCGCTATACTCCTCAATACCGCTGATGCCATCGGTTCCGATTCTTCCAAATTGACCTGGATTCAACCGGGGCAACCGGCTGAGAACTCCGGCAGGAGGAGCAAACGGGATCTTGCGCAGTGGGTGATCTCTCATCTCGCTGAACGCATCCACGCTTGAGCAAAAACCTTGATACCGGACCGGTGACTTTTTAATACCTTCTGCTCTGGCACACCATCACCAGTACAACAGCTTATATCCATGAAGAACAACAACCTGAAATACGATGCTATCCGCTATCTGGCCCAACAGGCAGAACGGGACCGTCTGCTCTGGAAACATCCGGCAGGGGTCAAACCGGTTGATCTTGAGTCGGGTGGACTTCCGACTGATCAGCAGAGCGACCGCTCGTCTCGGACCCCGCCGTCAGCCATCAGCGCGTTGAAAAAAGGGTTGAAACAGGCAAGGGAGGAGTGGGTGCCGCCAGCAGTGACCAGTCGAGGCAAGAATTCTCCGTCACCTTGGGAACGAGGTGCGCCGGAACCTGAGCCGTTGATTCCGATCCCGGGACAGATCGAAAACCCATTTCCAGACTATAACGATCTGGATTCGTTCGATAAAGCGATCAGCGGCTGTATGAAATGTCCCCTGGGGGCGACACGGACGAAATTCGTTTTTGGTATCGGCGATCCCAATGCAGATCTTGTGCTGGTGGGAGAGGCGCCGGGTGCGGATGAAGATCGGCAGGGAGACCCCTTTGTCGGGCGTGCGGGCAAGCTCCTCGACCAGATTCTCTCAGCGGTCGATTTGAGACGTGGGGAAGGCGTCTATATCGCGAACATCCTGAAATGCCGCCCACCGGGAAACCGCGATCCACTGACCTCCGAGGTGGAACAGTGCGAACCGCACCTCGTGAAACAATTGCAGCTTCTTCAGCCGAAATTGATTGTCGCATTGGGGCGCATCGCGGCTCAGACTCTGCTCAGGTCAACCATGTCCCTGACGAAGATGCGGGGGCATGTGCACGATTATCAC
Source organism: bacterium (assembly GCA_043801585.1). Taxonomy (GTDB): domain Bacteria; phylum Electryoneota; class Electryoneia; order Electryoneales; family Electryoneaceae; genus JAZDLX01. The sequence goes on from JAZDLX010000115.1 coordinate 65,430, forward strand.
GGCATTCCGTTGCTCGTAACCTTCCACCCAGCAGCGCTTTTGCGCAATCCTCAATGGAAGCGGCCAACCTGGGAGGATGTCCAGCAGATGAAAAAGCTCCTCGACGAGCTCCGTGCAAAAAGCTGACAAACCGCTGGCTGCCTGACTACGTTAGAAGATGGGAACTCCAGGAAGAGTGATGAACAAAAGAGACCAGCGCACACGGCAAGATGGCAACGGAAAGGAACATCCGGGTAAAGTTCCGCCGAGTGATTATCAGGCGGAGCAGGCAGTGCTCGGAGCGATCCTGCTCGACTCCACGGCCTTTGCGAAAGCCAATGAATTCGTCCGCGAGGATTCCTTTTACTGGGAGAAACACGCCCGCATCTTCGGTGTGATGCACAAGCTGTTCGACGACAGCCGTCCGACCGATCTGGTGACCGTGGCCGCTGAGCTGAAATCCGCCGATCTGCTTGCGGAGGTTGGGGGCGACTACTATCTGACAGAACTCTCCGAGGCGGTGCCATTCCCGAGGAACGTTGATTATTACGCGCGGATCGTCAAGGAGAAATTTATCCTGCGAGAGGTTTCCTCCGTTTCCGAGGAAATCGGACAGCGAGTGTACGACCCCTCCGCGGAACCCAACGAACTGCTGGACTGGACGCTGGGGCGGTATTTCGAACTCCAGCAGCACAACGAACGATCCGGGTACCGTCCGCTTGACACCATCTCGCAGGATGCGATGGAGGAGATCGAAAGGATCGCCCAGCGGAAAGGTTCGCTGACCGGCATCGGCTCCGGATTCACCAGGCTGGATGAGTTGACCGGTGGATTTCAGAAGAGCGACCTGATCATTCTCGCCGCACGTCCATCCATGGGGAAAACCTCGCTCGCGCTCTGCTTCGCCTATAACGCCGCCCGTATTCATAAAATACCGATAGGCGTGATCAGTCTCGAAATGAGCGCCAAGCAGATCGCCATGCGCCTGATGAGCCTTGAATCGCACGTGCCGCTCTACAAGATCCGCACGGCAAAAGGGACGGATGAAGAGTGGATGCGGATCGGCAGAGCGACCTCGAACCTTGCTCAATTGCCGTTGTATATCGACGATACACCCGGACAGACAATCACCGATGTGCGGGCGAGAGCACGTCTGCTTCGCAGCCAGCACAACTGTGGAATGATTGTTCTCGACTACCTGCAACTGATGCAACCGCCAGACAGAGCGGAGAATCAGCAACAGGCGATCGCCCAGATCAGCCGCCAGTTGAAGGGGTTGGCAAAGGAGCTGGAAATGCCGGTGATCACCCTTTCGCAACTCTCCCGAGCCGTTGAAACTCGCGGCGGTACGAAACGGCCGATCCTCTCGGACCTCCGTGATTCCGGCGCCATCGAGCAGGATGCGGACGTTGTCATGTTCGTCTATCGGCAGGCATACTACGACCGCCTTGAGAAGAACCCCGATGAACTCGACAGCATGCCGGTGGACAACACCGCCGAGGTGATCGTAGCGAAACAGCGCAACGGTCCGACGGGGACCGTGAAAATGGTCTTCCGTCCTGAATTCACTGAATTCGCCAACCTTGACTTGAGAGATCATGGCGACGAAGTACCGGAAGACGTAGGCACCGAGGTTCCATTCTAAGATGACAACAGCGGAAGTCAAGACAACGGAAGACGAACGTTTCGCCACCGACGAGCAGCTTCCTGAGGGCATTCTGTCGCGTTGGCAGGAGGTCGTCTCCACACTGCATCTTCCCAAGGACGATCCCTTCCGGGAGCAACTGGATCGTGCCTTCCGCTTCGCTGCGACCGCCCATGCAGGTCAGACCCGGCTGACGGGCGAACCCTATGTGACTCACCCCATTGAAGTCGCGGCGATCCTCGCCGATCTCAATGTCGATCATGTCACCCTCATTGGCGCGCTGCTCCACGATGTTATCGAAGACACCGGTGTTGAAGTGGATGATGTCGCCAGGATCTTCGGGCCGGTGGTCGGACTGCTCGTGGAAGGGATGACGAAACTCTCCGCCCTTCGCTACGAGAGCACATCCAACGAAGACCGTCAGGCGGAATACTTCCGCAAGATGCTGCTCTCGATGGCGCAGGACATGCGTGTGATCCTGATCAAACTCGCCGACCGCCTGCACAACATGCGTACCCTCGACGCGATGCCGCCGAAAAGCCGTAAACGGATCGCGGAGGAGACCCTCGAGATCTATGCCCCCCTCGCACACCGATTTGGTGTCGGCAGAATCAAATGGGAGCTCGAAGACCTCGCGTTGAAGGTTGTGGATGAATCGGCCTATCGAAAGATCGCTGAACGCGTCAACATGCGCCGAGACGAGCGTGAACGTGCGATCAATCAGTTCATCGATCCACTGAACAAGAGGCTGACCCAGGAAGGGATCAAACCCGATATTGAAGGCCGGGCAAAGCATTTCTACAGCATTTATAACAAGATCAAACGCCGTGGAAAAAGCTTCGACGAGATCCTCGATCTGCTGGCGGTGCGTATCATAGTTGACTCGATCAGCGATTGCTACCGCACGCTCGGCGTCGTCCACAGCATTTACAAGCCAATTCTCGAGCGGTTCAGCGATTACGTCGCAATGCCTAAGGCGAACATGTACCAGTCGCTGCACACCAAGGTGATTGACGCCGAGGGGCGTGTGGTGGAGGTGCAGATACGCACCCATGAAATGGACCTCGTCGCCGAAGTCGGCATCGCCGCACACTGGCAGTACAAGGAGGGTGGGGAAGGGGCAACGAACAAGGAAGCCCTCTCGGATTACTACCTCTGGTTGCGCCAGTTGATTGAAGGATCGAAAGAGGAATCCTCGAGCGAAGAGTTCATGCGCACGCTCAAAGTGAATCTGTTTACAGACGAGGTCTTCGTTTTCACTCCGAAGGGCAAGCTGATTCAGCTTCCTCAGGGGAGCACTTCCATTGATTTTGCCTTCGCCGTACACACCGACGTCGGGCTGACCACTCTTGGTACGAAGGTCAACGGCAAGATGGCCCCGCTCGAGTACCAACTCGTCAACGGTGACACTGTCGAAATTCTTAGAAGCAATACCGCGAAACCGCGTGTCGAGTGGCTTCGCATCGCGAACACTCATCGTGCACGAAGCAAGATCAAGCGGTATTTCCGGCAGGCACATTTTGATGAATCAGTGCGACTCGGCGAAGAAATGCTCAAGCGCGAACTGACACGTCACCGGAAGAAAATGAATCAGCAGGAATTAGGGGAGCTTGCCGATCGTCTCGGGCATGAATCTCTCGAAAGCCTGTTCGCCGCGGTGGGTGCGGGTGATCTTTCGACGAGAGCGGTTCTCTCCAAGATCGAGGGCCTCGAGAAGTCCGAACAGGTAGTGGAGGAAAAAAAGATCCGTTTCTTCGCCGGGACACGCAAAGAGTCGATGGGGGTGCGTGTCAAAGGTGCGGATAATTTGATGATAAGTTTTGGGAATTGCTGCAACCCTCTCCCGGGAGACAGGATCATCGGGTACATCAGCAAGGGTAGAGGCATCCTCGTTCACCGGACTGATTGTTCCAATATTGCAGACCTTACGAAGGACAAAGAGCGCCTTGTCGAGGTGGATTGGGACGTCAGTCCACAGGATCGATTCAACGCCAGATTGCGGATTGTGACGGAAGATCGGCCAAGCTTATTACGTGATATTGCAGAAGTTATAAGTAAGATGGACGTAGGCGTTCTCGAATTGAACCTGCGCACTGAGGGATCGATCGGGGTCGGTACGGTGGTCATCAACGTTCGCTCCCTCTCGCATCTCACCCGTCTCCGCAACAAGATCGGAAAGATAAAAGGAGTTGTGCAGGTTGAACGTGTTGGAGTTGCTGACGTCGCAGAGCGTGTGTTATAATTAAAACGTTGACGATCTGAGATTTAGGTCGTCCGAAAGCGCACCGGACATCGCCCGACCGACCTGGGAGGAAACTCGATGAAAACCTACATCAAAAAAGATGTGGTTGAACGCGTTATCGAGAAGACCGGCGAAAAGCCGGAAATTGTAGCCCGTGTTACAAACGAAATCTTCAACAGCCTTCGTGAGATCATGACGGGAAAAGACATCGAGCTTCGTATTGAAATCCGTGATTTTGGTGTCTTTGAGGTCAAGAAGACAAAGCCTAAACCCAAGGCGCGTAACCCCAAGACCAATGACATCATCTACGTTCCTGCTCGCCGCAAGACCCATTTCAAACCCGGCAAGTTGTTGAAGCAGGCGTTGAAGGTGCCGATTTCGGAACTCGAGAAGCCGCAGCAACCAGAAATGCATCAGCCCGATTTCGGAACGCCTCCTTCACCACCACCGATGCAAGGTTACTGACGGTCTTGAGGAGTACCATCGCTCGATGACGCGAATCCTCGCCCTCGATTGGGGAACGGTTCGTGTTGGTGCGGCGCTCTCCGATTATCTCGGAAAGTTTGCATCACCCTACGAAACGTTTCCGGCGAAACCCCAGATTGAGTTGTTCCGGCGCGTTCGGGAAACCGTCGAGAAGGAAGAGGTCGAGCGCATTATCATCGGGCTGCCCCTGAACATGGATGGAAGTGAGGGGGTGAGCGCAGGCAATGCAAGGAGGTTCGCGGAACTCATCCGGGGTGAGGTGGGGATTCCCGTTGAAATGGTGGATGAGCGGCTCTCGAGTTTTGAAGCGGAACACCGTCTTCGTGAGATCGGGCGAAAGCCCAGTCGAGACAAAGGGCGGGTGGATCGTGCTGCAGCAGCGTTGCTGTTGCAGGAGTACCTGGATCGACACGCCAACGGATCCTGAGATTCGGGTGGCGTTTTTCTTATGCGGAACTCTGAACGATGAGTGACACGGCACCCCGAAACATCGAAGTAGTTCCATCCGACCGTCCCGTGCGCGTAGCTGTGTTTGGACTGGGGCACGCCGCACAACTGATCCACCTCCCGATTCTCTCGGAGATGGATTCTGTCGAGCTTGTCGGCCTTGCCGACATCGAGGAATACAAACTGGCTAAAGTATCCGACCGTTACAACGTCCCGGGCTTTGTCGACAGCGAAATTCTTCTTCGGCAGACAAAACCGGACGTTGTCTATGTATGCGCACCCACGATCAACCATCTGCCGCTGGCGTTGACAGCCCTTCAGGCCGGTTCGCATGTCATCGTCGAGAAACCGGTTGCGAGAACACTTGATGAAGCCAAACGGTTGCAGGAAGCAGCTCACTCGGCTGGCAGGCATGTTTTTATCGCGATGAACCAGCGTTTCCGCCAGGATGTCGAAGTCCTCCGCAACTTTCTCGTTTCCGGTGAACTCGGGGACATCTGGAGAGTCCGCACCGGATGGCTGAAACGGTTTGGCGCGTGGGACAGAAGTTCGTGGCTGGATAAAAAGAACATCAGTGGTGGCGGCGTCATGCTCGATCTGGGCATCCAGCTTCTCGACGTGGTTCTCTATCTGCTCGATTATCCGACCTCCACACGAACCGTCGCCTACATGCATTACCAGAACCTGGGGAAGGAGGTCGAGGATACCCTGACAGCCTCCCTGACCTTCGACAACGGCACCCTCGTTCACCTCGATTGTTCCTGGGGCATCATGGCCGAACGGAACACCGCGTACACGTCATTTGAGGGCACGAAGGGTTCCGCCACGCTGAACCCCCTGGTGCTCCACAAGGTGCTTCAGAACGAACTGGTTACTGTGACTCCAGTCAAATCAGCCGATCCCTTCGATCTCTATCAGGCATCATTCGAATCCCAGGCGCACTATTTTATGGCGGCATTGAAAGGAGAACGCCCGCCCATATCGACCGCTGACGAGGCGGTCAAGGTGATGGAAGTTGTGGATCGGATTTATGCCAGCGCTTCCACAGGAAAAGAGATCGTCTGAAATGACAACCCGCAAATCCCGCCTCCTTTGGGTGATGTTTTCGGGTGCACTGCTGGCCCTGGCGATGCCACCTCTGCCGCTTGGTTTTCTTGCGTGGTTTTCACTGATCCCATTGCTGCTCGTCCTTGAATCGAGCGAGAGTTGGGGGGAGGCGTACTTTGCCGGTCTCCTTTTTGGGGCGGTCTTCTTCACCGGCACCATCCACTGGATCGCATGGAACACCGGCACCGACCTGGTTTTCCGGATTGCTTCGATGCTCGGTACGGTGCTCCTGCTCTCGAGCACGTTCGGATTGTTCACCCTGCTCCATCGTCGTCTCTACGTTTCCTTCGGGAGACCCGCCCATTTTCTCTTTCCCATCGTATGGGTCGCCTGGGAAGCCTTGTGGCACCACACGGAGTTTGCATTTCCCTGGCCGCTTCTCGCTTTGACCCAGGCGAAGTACCTGACCGTGCTCCAGCTTGCATCGGTCGGGGGAACGGCGACGGTGAGCCTGTGGGTGGCCTCCGTGAACGGTGTCCTCGCCGCTGGACGTTCCAGAAAACTGACTGGCTTAGTGGTTTTTATCATGATTCTCTCGGTGTGGATCGGCGGCAATTTCCGCCTGATTCGGTTGGATACGATTGCGTCACAGAAGAAAATCGGCCGAATCGCTCTTGTCCAGGGCAATGTTGAGGCTGCCCTGAAATGGGAACTGGGGCCCGAATACAGTCTCAACGCCTATCTGACTCAGACACGTGATATCGCGCGCCAGCATGTGGACCTGATCGTCTGGCCGGAAACGGCGATGCCCGTCTACGTGCAGCAGTCCGTCCAGTGGAGACGATATTTTCAGGCCCTGGTGGACAGCCTCGGCGTGCCGTTGATCACTGGCGGGCGCTATACCGAATTCACCACGAAAGGACGCCAGCCGTACAATCCCGCGTTCCTCATCCGCCCTGGTGGAATGGGAGTCATGGAACGCTATGAAAAAGTGAACCTCGTGCCCTTCGGTGAACGGGTTCCTCTCCAGAAGCTGATTCCTGCTCTTGGCAACCTGAACCTCGGGCAGGCGGAATTCACACCAGGGAAAGATGCATCCGTATGGACGTTGAATGGATCGCTCGGACCGTTCAAGGTGGCGCCGAACATCTGTTTCGAGTCCATCTTTCCCAGGCATCTCGTGAAATCCGTCCAGCTCGGCGCGGAAGTCCAGTTGAATCTTACGAATGACGGCTGGTACATCGGCACTGCCGGAACACGGCAGCACCTGATGCTTAGCCGGATCAGCGCCGTGGAAACCGGACGCGCCGTCGTGCGTGCTACTAACACCGGGATTTCCGCAATCATCTCGCCGTCCGGCCGGTTTCTCATGCTCATGCCGGAGGGAGTCCGGGGCGCGGTTGCGGACGATATTCCCGCTCCAGTCAACACACCTTTCAACATCTGGGGGTGGAAGATCGGCGACGCGATACTGATCCTGTCGCTGTTACTGGGAGCCTTGGCGGTTGCGGTGGGGTGGAAACGGCGTGTGCGGGGAGAAACTTCTCCATGAAACAGGTTCTTCTTCTGATGGTTCTTCTGGGGATTGCCGTTCCCGCTGTTGTTGCGGCTCAACCTGCCGTTCAGGCACTGGATTCGTTGAGCATAACCATTCCGGACAGCGGTGGAGTTGTCGTGGATTCCACCGTTTCTCAGCCCGTTTCCCAGGGGGGAGACGACGTTGAAACGACGCGTCAGGATGAGGGATTTTTGCGCTATCTTGTCCCGGTTCTGATTACGGTTGCGACGGGTGTCGCGACCTATCTTCTCTTCACAGTACGGAGTTCCTGATGCAACGAAGGGTTCGATTTCTTTCAACCGTAATCGTTCTGGTATCCTTCGTAGCGCTGTTGGTCGCCGGTTGCGGCGGTGCGAGACGATACGAAGATCTGCCGATGGATGCGTCCTGGGCAAAGATCAAAAACTTCTACGACCGCGGAAAATATCTCGAAGCGATTGACCGGCTTGAAGTTTTTCTGATTAATTACTCAGGTTCGGCTCTCGCTGATTCCGCGCAGTATCTCCTTGCGGAAAGCCATTTTAACATCAAGGAGTATATCATTTCCGCAAGTGAGTACGATAAACTGACCCAGCAATATCCACAAAGCCCACTCGCCGCCGACGCTGAATACAAGCACGGTGTCAGCTACATGCGGCTTGCGCCGAAGTACTCTCTCGAGCAGATCTACGCCGAGAAGGCCATTGAGACCCTTCAGCTCTTCATTGAGGATTATCCGGATTCACCTCTGGTCAAGGATGCGGAAGCGCAAATTACTGAAGCACGGAAGAAACTCGCTCACAAGCAATATGCAAATGGCCAATTGTACTACAGGATGGGAGAGTATCCGTCGGCGAGGATTTATTACGACCTTGTCATCGAGAACTATTACGACACCAGGTACGCCGAAGATGCACAGTATTACAAAGCGGTTTCGTTCGAAAAGAGCAAGGACTGGCAGAATGCGATACGCGAGTATCAGCTTTTCCTGCAGAAATTTCCAGAAAGCGAATTGGGAACAAATGCATTGGAAGGGTTGAATCGCGCACGCAACTACCAGATGGAAGAGGAAAAAACGGCGCGGGAGCGTGGGTGAATCCTGATCCCGAGGACACTCGAAGTGGTTCCGCACATAGGGTCGGCCTTTTCGGGGGCACCTTTGACCCTCCGACCATCGCCCACCTGGTAGCAGCGGACTGGGTGCGCCAGGCATATCCTCTGGACTGCATCTGGTTCGTTCCGGCAAATCAGAATCCTCTGAAAAACCATCGCGCAACAACCCCTCCGGAAGTTCGGCTCGAGATGATTTCCACCGCCATTTCCGGAATCACAGCGTTCCGGTTGGAAACCGTCGAGATCGAACGCGGCGGCACCAGCTATACGATTGAAACGCTCCAGCAGCTCCAGAACCATCATCCCGAAATAGCTTTTCACCTGATTCTCGGCCAAGACGGGTTCCTCCAAATGAAGGATTGGAAAGAAGTTGAGGCAATTTTCAAACGCGTTCCGGTGATTGTCATGACTCGTCCGGAGGTCGACACATCCAGCGTCCCCAAGCGAATCGTCGACCAGGTTAACATGTTGGAAATTCCTGATATGGCAATCTCATCCACCCTTGTCCGGGAACTGGTTGGAAAAGGGTGGGATATCCGCACTCTGGTACCGGCTGGCGTTGCGGATCTGATCGCTCGCCACGGTCTCTATCGTTCCTGAAGTTTCCCCCACCGCTCCGGGCAATTCCCTCCGCCAAGGCAGGGCAGTCTCTGCCGATAGGGGCCACGCAGGCACTCAGAATGTCCCATTTACATCCTGCATTAACAAAGACTAATAGCGCATTGATCCTTGGCACGCTGGTTGCTTTTCATCCGGCGACCACTCTCGCAGGAGAATGCCATGTTGCGGCAGATTCTGTACAACAACACCAACATGCCCCTGTACCGCAACGCGTTGGACGCATACACGGCACGTCAGCGCGCGATAGCATCAAATATCGCAAACGCTGAGACACCGCAGTACAAGGCGAAACGGGTGTCGTTTGAGAAGCGTTTAAGCCAGGCGATGGGGCGTCCGGACGAACTCCTGAATGCGACGAGCGAGAATCACATGCCGTTGAAGTCGGATCCGAGCCAAGTCCGGTCAATGGTTGTCCAGGACGAACCAGCTAAATCATCGAGCGGAGTCAATGAAGTGGACATGGAACGCGAGATGACGAACCTGGCAACGACACAGCTGCAATTCGAGATGACGGCAAAGAGCGCGAAATGGCTTTTCGACAGGATCAGAGATCTGGCCAAGTTGCCGTAAGGAGGTCGCGATGAAGATCCGCGGGATATTCTCAGCCATCGATATCAGCGCCACTGGGCTCTCGGCCCAGCGCCAGCGGATGGATGCAATCGCCGAGAACATTGCAAACGTCAACACGACGCGTACACCCGATGGCGGTCCCTTCAGGCGCCGTATTTCAGTTTTCACAGAACAGCAGGCCGATGCGACGACACTCCATTTGCAGAAAGATCCTCCCACACGCATGACCCTCGAAAGTTCCGCCAAGGGACACATGAAACCGTTTGAAACCTACATGAAACAGAACCAGTATTCGGGTGTCGCGCGCAAGGAAATCAGGGACAACACAACTCCAGAATACTACTATGATCCGCAGCATCCGGACGCGAACGAGTTCGGATATGTGGCAAAACCGAAGATCAACATCATCACCGAAATGGTGGATATGATCGCCGCAACACGGAACTATGAGGCGAATGTTTCGGCAATCGAAGCGGCAAAGCAGATAGCCAAGAAAGCCATGGAGATCTGAACCTTGACCGAGGCGACACGTGCAGATTGATCCAAAACTGGAACGGCTGACAGCACTGATCGAACAGAAACGGGCGCAACAACATTTGGATTCAACGCCTACGGCTGTTGGTCGCTCGGGCAATCCACGTTTCGCCGATGCCTCACGCCGGGTGCAGCTCGCCCGCGAGGGGCGTTGGACTCCCAACCAAGCACAACATATTCAACAAGATAAAAAGACTGACTTAGCGCGTTTAGCGTCTCTGAGATCGGCAACTCACATGCAGGCTCTCTCCTCGTCTCGAGCGGCACAGGAGAGTGATCTGTTGACGACGGTCCAGAGCGCGGGACACCTTTACACAGAAGGTACTCCCCGGCCACTTTCGGCCAGTGCGCCGCACCTCGGACGCAACTTCGATACCTACGCCTGACGATTGGGACCGTTCAGACGGAACCCGTGAGGGAGGAGTAATGGCGGATATATCGAGAGTAGGACTCAGGCCCGGACAGTTCCCTGGCGAACTGCCACAGCGCCCTGATCAAACAAAAAAGAGTGAGGGTCCATCTTTCGGCGATACGCTGAAAGGGCTCATCGGCGATGTTGACAAGATGCAGAAATCCGCCGAGGAGACGACTAAACGGATGCTCACCGGCGAGATTGAGGATGTCCACCAGGTGATGATTGCGATGGAAGAAGCGCAGACATCATTTCAGTTGATGATGGAAATCCGTAACAAGATCGTCGACGCGTACAAGGAAGTTATGCGGATGCAGGTGTAAGCCATGGCAAATATGTTCGGAACGATCGGTGAGCGATTCGCCAACGTCTTCGTCAACATGTCCTCCAGCCAGAAGCTGACGATGATCATCGTTGTCGTTGTCGGCCTGGCAGGGATCATCGGTGTGGTCCACTGGGCGAGCAGCCCGGACTACGTACCGCTGTTCTCGAATCTACCCCCCGAAGACGCTGGGAAAATCGTTGACTGGCTGACAGAAAACAACATCCCCTACAGGCTGGAACAGAACGGAGAGCGGATCCTCGTGCCACGGGGAAATCAGTACAACGCCCGTATTCAGCTTGCGGAAGAGGGACTGCCAAGCCAGCGTTCTACAGGGTATGAGATTTTCGACAAGACCAACCTGGGGATGAGCGAATTTGTTCAGAAGCTGAACTTCCGCCGAGCCCTGGAAGGCGAACTTTCACGGACCATCGAGACAATCGACCAGGTCAGTGAAGCTCGGGTTCACATCGTGATTCCTGAACCTGCGCTGTTCAGAGAGAAAGAGAAACAGCCCACAGCCTCTGTCGCCCTGAAACTCTCCAGCAAGCTGAACGACAACCAGGTTTCCGGAATTGCCCACCTGATTGCATCATCCGTGGAAGGACTTGAAACGTCGAACATCACCATCATCGACACTCGCGGAAACGTTCTCTCGAATTTGACCAACAGTGATCCGTTGATGGCGATGACCACGACCCAGATACAATTGAAACAGAACCTCGAGCAGAATCTGACTGATAAGGTCTCCACGATGCTGGACCGCCTGCTCGGAACGGACAAATCGATCGTGCGCGTGTCGGTAGATATGGATTTCACCAAGAGCGATGTCACCAGCGAAATCTATGATCCGGATCAGACAGCGGTACGGTCGGAAGAAATCGTTGAAAACACCCATCAGCAGCAAGATCAGAACCAAGTCAACCCTGTTGATCCCTCTCAACCTCCGCTTGGTCAGAGTGACGTTGCGAACGAATCCAATACGATTACGAACTACGAAGTTTCCAAGACCGTTACCAGTACATCGACGCAAGGCGGTACTGTCAAGCGTATCTCCGCATCCGTTGTCGTGGATGGTGTCTACGAACCGGCGACACAAACCGGTGGAGGAGCAGGAGAGCTGCAATACCGCGACCGCACGACACAGGAACTCGGAGCCATCCAAAACGTCGTTCAGGGGGCGCTTGGCTACGACGAAACCCGTGGAGATCAGCTGTCCGTGATCACCATGGCGTTCCAGGAGCCTGCGGATGTGATGCCAAAACCGAGTTTCTGGGATTGGCTGCGCAACACCGGCCCGATTGTCCTGCGCAATCTGCTGTTAGGTGGCGCAGTCATCGGCTTGCTGTTTTATTTGCGCAACCTGTTGCAACGCACCGGCCAGGCAGCACGCGAGTCCTGGGAGCGCCGTCTTGCCGCGCTTCCATCCGGGCGTGGAGCTTTGCCCGGTGCGATTGGTGGATTGGAGGAACGCCTCGCGTTGCCTGACATCGACAGCGAGCTTCCACCCGAAGTCGTGGAAGCGAACCAGCTTCAGGAACAGATCATCGACTTCGCAACGGAAAAACCCGAAGTGGCCGCACGTCTGCTGAAGTCGTGGCTGGTCGAAACGCCGAGCTAAGGAGCTGACAGTGAATAGAGCGAAATCGTCAGTGGAAAAGATGCCGGGGATGAAAAAAGCAGCGGTCTTCATGGTCGCCCTCGGCACACAGGCTTCGGCGGAAATCTACAAGTTTCTGACTGAAGCTGAAGTAGAGCGCCTGACGCGAGAAATCGCACGCCTGGAAGGTGTGCCGAGCAGCGTGCTGCACGAGGTGAATCAGGAATTTCACCAGATGATCCTTGCCCAGCACTACATCGCGGCTGGCGGCCTCAATTATGCTCAGGAAGTCCTCGAAGCGGCGTTGGGCGAAGCGAAGGCGATGGAAATCATCAAGCGTGTTCAGCGTGCGCTGCAGGTCAAGGGATTCAACGTTCTGCAGAACGTGGACACGAATCAGCTTCTCGCGTTCCTCCAGAAAGAGCATCCGCAGACCATCGCCCTCGTGCTGACCCAGTTGAATCCGGTGCAGGCGGCAAACGTGCTGACGGATCTCAGCCCTCAGTTGCAGGTGGACGTGATGTACCGCCTTGCGCAAATGGAGCGTGTCAGCCCCGAGACGATCAGCGCCGTCGAGCGGGTTCTCGAATCCCGCATCGACTTCACCAGCGGTGCGAGCAAGCTGGGCGGCATCCAGACCGCCGCGGACATCCTGAACCTGGTCGGACAGCGGTTTGAGAAAAACATTCTCGCCGGCATCGCGAAAGAAAATCCGGACCTTGCCGCCGAGATCAAGAACCTCATGTTCGTGTTCGAGGATGTTATCAACCTCGACGACCGTTCGATCCAGAAAGTGCTTCGCGAAGTGGACAACAAGGAACTCGCCATGGCGCTTAAAGCGTCCAGCGAGGAGCTCAAGTCGAAGATCCTTGCGAACATGTCCCGCCGCGCCGCGGAGATGGTCGAGGAAGAGCTTTCGTACATGGGTCCCGTAAGGCTGCGTGAAGTTGAAGAAGTGCAGCAGCGGGTTATCGACGTGATTCGCCGCCTGGAAGATGAAGGTCAGATTGTCATCGGACACGGCGCCGCAGAGGAGCAGATGGTATAGCCATGAGCGCCTATTTCAAGCCTGAAGAGAAGGCGCGCGAGCTTGAGAAGAGGACGCGGGATCGGCGGGAGAAAATGCTGCCACGTGCCCGTGTCATTCGCGGAGGCCTGGACATCGAGGACAATTCCGAGGAAATCCGGAAACTCCTCGAGAGTCTGCAGCCGCGTGCGGTTGTTCGTGGCCGGGTTAACCTGGACGAATCAGGAGAGAAAGCGGGAGTGGGTCTCAGCTACACTCCCGAGTACTACGGACTTTCCAAGGTGGAAACGGTCGAAGAAATGCAGGAACGCCACCGGAGCGAAATCGAGACGCTGCGTTCCGAAATCGAGCGCCGCGAGAAAGAAGCATACGATCGAGGATTCGGAGAAGGGCGTTCAAAGGGACACGAGGAAGGAGTAGGAGAGGTCAAGGAAGAGTTTGAGAAACACGTTGAATTGCTCCTCTCCATGCTCAAATCGACCGCGGAACAGACAAAACACTATTTCGTCGATGTTGAAGAGCGATTGGTTGAATTTGCGATGCACATCGCACGGCGGATCGTCGGCGATTCCGCTGAACACTATCGCGAAGTCGCTGTCAAACTTGCAGGTGAGGCGATCAAGCAGGCCACGGACCGTACCACAGTGATCCTCCGCTGCAACTCGAACGATGTTCAACAATTGGAAGCGGCCAAGGGGGATCTGCTGGCAATCAGCGAGGGCATTCGAGAAATCGAGATCATTCCCTCGCCGCGCATTGAGAGCGGCGGGGTGATCCTCGAGACGGCAAGCGGTTCCATCGATGCCACCATTGGAACGATGCTCAACGAATTGCATCAGGCACTTTTACCGGACCATATGACGAGTGAGGGGGAGGGCAGCGCATGATGCCGAATGTGTCCGCACCCCCGGCTGAAGCCGCATTTGCCCGATACGAGGAACGGCTCGCGCGGGCGATGCCGGTTGTTCCTCGCGGAAGGGTTACGCGGGTGATCGGGCTTGTCATCGAGTCCACGGGGCCTGACACCTCGATTGGTGACATCTGTGAAGTTCTGGACCGTCACAGCCGACTCTGCGGCATGGCGGAAGTGGTGGGTTTTCGCGATCATCAGGTGCTGTTGATGCCCCTGGGTTCCATCGAAGGAATCCATCCCGGCAGCGTCGTTCGCAGTTTGCGGCGGCCGTTTACGGTGGGTGTGGGTGAGAATATCCTTGGCCGGGTGATTGACGGCCTGGGGCAACCGCTTGACGATGAAGGCCCGCTGCATATTGTTGCCCAGGTTCCCGTGGTCGCAATGCCGCCGCATCCATTAAAGCGCCAGCGGATCACCGAACCTCTCGAACTGGGGATTCGATCCATCGATGGACTGCTGACCTGCGGAAAGGGGCAGCGTTTCGGCGTCTTTGCCGGTTCCGGTGTCGGCAAGAGCCTTCTGATGGGTATGGTCTCCCGTAACACCGCCGCCGAGGTCAATGTCATCGCCCTGATCGGAGAACGTGGGCGAGAGGTGCGTGATTTCATCGAGCGAGACCTCGGTGTGGAAGGATTGAAGCGCAGTGTCGTCGTCGTTGTCACGTCGGATCAGCCGGCGTTGATCCGGATCAAGGGAGCGATGCTGGCGACGGCGATTGCGGAGTATTTCCGGGATCTCGGCAAAGACGTACTATTCCTGATGGACTCCGTAACCCGGCTTGCCATGGCGCAACGTGAAATCGGACTTGCTATTGGGGAGCCCCCGACAACCCGGGGATATACCCCGAGCGTCTTCGCACTCCTGCCGAAACTTCTGGAGCGTGCAGGCAGATCCGAAACGGGTTCGATCACGGCGCTGTACACCGTGCTTGTGGAAGGCGACGACATGAACGAACCCGTCGCCGATGCCGTGCGTTCGATCCTTGACGGGCATATCGTGCTGTCGCGAAAACTGACGGCGGAAAACCACTACCCCGCTGTCGATGTCCTCGAAAGCATCAGTCGTGTGATGTACGATGTGACGCCAAAGGATTACCGGGACGCGGCGAAACGGGTGCTGGCGGATATGGCAATCTATCGGGAAAATGAGGACCTGATCAACATCGGCGCCTACAAGAAAGGCACCAATTCGCGCATCGACCGTGCAATTTCCAAACACGGCGATATCCGCAGTTTTCTTGTGCAGGACATCGAAGAACATGGAAAGATGGAAGAAGCCTGGGAACAGGTCAAGAAGTTGGCTGACTGACCGTGATTTTCACGGACGAGGGTAGATGACGCGATGAAAAAATTCACCTTTCGACTGCAACGATTGATGGACGCGAAACGGGGTGAAGAGCGTTTGCGCCAGCGCGATCTGGGCATCGAACAGCAGAAGCTTTCCGATGAGGAAATCAAGCTGCAGAAGCTGTCGGACGACCTGAAGCAGGTGTACCAGGAGCAGCGTGAAAAGTTGAAGAAGGGAACGAGGGTCGGGGATCTGTTGCTGAGTCATCAGTGGCAGCGCAACCTTCGAACCAGAATTCGCGGTCAGACAAAAGAGGTTGAAAAACAGGAATCACGAGTCGAAACAGCTCGAGAAGTACTCGTCGATGTAAGTCGCGAGAAGAAGGTGCTGGAAAAGCTCCGTGAACGTCGAAAAGATGAGCATCAGCACCAGGTGAACACAGAAACGCAGAACCAGCTTGATGATATTGGCGCCCGGCTCCATCGCCGGAGAAAGTCTTCATCATCGGAGTCATAGGCCGCCGGCGATGGCGGGCGAGGGGATGAAAGATGGATCGGAAGAAACAACAAGCCCTGTTCGGACTGGTGATCTTCGGATACCTTGCGTTTTTCCTGGCGAATTACGTGTACCTCAGGAGCACCATCAAATGGCCTGAGGTCCCGCAGGATTCGTTGGGCGTCGAACAGCAGGAAGAGAAGCTCGATGAACTGCAGCTGACCTGGGATATTTCCGGTGAAAAGGGTCCTCCGAAAGAGATCAGTCAGAAAGAAAAAGAGGATACGGAACGTCAGCGTGGGCGCCAGGAAGCATTGGGTATTGCCGACAGTGTGGCCTTTGAGACTGCGCTTCCGATTAAAGGCGAGATTTCGCAGACCCAGCAGAATCTGGAGCAGACTCAGGATCATGTAAAAGAGCTGGAGCGGCTGATCTCGTTGCTGGCTTCACAGGCTGACAGCGTCGACCAGGAGCACGCCAGGCGGCTGTCCAAGATCGTTGAGGCCATGAAACCGGCAGATGCCGCCGCTGTCATGAACCGCCTGAACAACCGGACAAACGCCGAACTGCTGCTGTCGATGAAACAGCGTCAGGCGGCGAAAATCCTGGCGGCGATGCCCAAGGATCGTGCGGCGGAGGTTGCCAGATACCTTTCGCGGGCGTATGCGAGGAGTTCGATCCTATGAGCGAAACTGTTCAATCCCAGGGTTATAACGTCTCGGTTGAGGCATCCCGGCAATCCTCATCGGCGGTCGGCCGCAGCAATACCGCGGGGACACGCTTCGTGGATATCTTCCGGCGTCTGCTCGGCCGTGGAAGCAAACGGCCCGTGGCCTATGTCCGCACCGGCAAGGAAGTGTCGTTCGAGAATATCCCCTTCGTCGATTCGAGTGGTTCCCGCTTGAAGATTGCCAGGAATTCCGATGGGGAGACGGTCATCAGCAGAAAGGGCCGCCTCGGCACAAGCAGTAAAACGGTGGACGCCGTTCTGCGCCGCGAAAAAGCGCTCTCTGGCAACCAGGGCGTTTCACGAGCAATTCCGCAATTCCGCTCCCGAGCTTACAAACACCTGAAAGAGACGGAGGATCTGCGGAACGGTATTATCACCGGCGATCTCGAAACGCCGGGCAATAGCTCATCTCGACTCCTCAAGAAGTTGAAAGCCGAGCAGGAGAAGGATGGTGTGGCTGTGGACGCTGCCTGGCTGGAGCAGGTGAAACAGCACCTCAACCGCACCAAGAGCAGCGGCGCCGCGAATCTGAAAGCTGCGGCAGCCGCACTGAAGGGCGCGGATGGGAAAAAGGATGTCGAAGAGCTTGCCGATCCCCGCCGTCCAAGGGTGACGAAATATGCTCCGAAGCGTGTGATCGCCGAGGAAACGGATCATCTTGTCAGCACACGCAAGGGGAAAGCAAACGGCAAAGCTTCTGTCGAAGACGATGAAATCACCGCGTTGAAGGAAGCTGCAAAGAAGTCCGTCGATAAAACCGTGAATGCTGGCCGGGAAGTTGTGCAACGGATCTCGATTCAGAAAGAGAAACCCGTTGTGGCTCCGGGGGAATCTGAGAGTCGCAGTCTGCAGATTGTCCGTCAATTGAAGAAGAACACCAACGGAACTTCCGCCGAGACAAATGATTCTCAGACCACCCATGTCCGCAAAAGCGTGGATGATATGCAGGCCAAGGGCTGGCGCGTTCACACACCGATCAACCAGCGTTCCCATAAGCAGACGGAAAACGCGACTGGCGATGCATTGCGTGGAGACAGACGTGTCGAACAATCGCCAAAGAAAGACGCTGGTCAAACCACGAATGAAACGGGACAGCAGTTGAAGAAAGAGCAGGACGATTCTGCCAAGCCGAGCGATCTTGCCCGTGTTCAGGCGTCATCCGGATCGTCCGTCCCGCGATCCAATCCCCAGAATGGTACGAACGGCACTCAGCACACTCAATCGCAGATCCCGTCAGCAAGCCAGGAAGCCTCGAAGGGATTGCAGAATCTGGATCAATTGCTTGCCCGGATGGAGACCAGCGCCCGCGTGCTGACAGGCAACGGACAGACGACGATGATCGTGCGCCTGTATCCACCCGAACTCGGTTCACTCAGCGTGAGGATTCGCGAGTCGAATGGCAAGTATAATGTGACGATGGATGCCGAGAACGAGAAGGCTGTCCGGGCCATTGAGAAGCAGATCCCGGTGATCCGGGAACATCTGAACAACCGGGGCATCCAAGTTGATCAGATTCAGGTCAGACAGGGCGGCGAGCAGGAGGCCGACAGTTTCGCGAACACATTTGATCAACGTGAGGATAGCGAGCGTTCCGTGCGCAAAGGTCGGCCGAGGGGACACGGAATCGCCGGTTCCGAGGTCGAAGAAACACAGGTATCGGCTTCGAATCAACGTACGAAACTTCAACTCGGCACGAACACAATGGAAGAAGTAGGTTAATTCCGTACGGCAAGCTTTGCCGTAAGGATTCCAGTTTTAAGGGGCGAATCCTTAGTAATGGAACGGATTTAGGGGTGGCATACGCTTTGCTGAAAACTTCAAGTGGTACTCCAGAAATCATGGAGGTATCACAATAAAGATACATCAAACGTTCCTCCGCCGGGCGACGTCCCGGCTCAACAACGAAAGGAGTCCAGAAAATGGCTGAATTCCAATCCATTACAGGGTTGGTAGGCCGGCTTCCGACGACGTTCGACACCGAACCAGCACAAGGTGAGATTGACAAAAACGGTTTCCTGAAACTTCTGCTGACACAAATGCAGAATCAGGATCCGCTTTCGCCGATGGATTCGACGGATTACGCCGCGAATCTGGCACAGTTTTCCAGCCTGGAGCAGTTGCAGAACCTGAATACCTCGTTGGACCAGGGTCTTCAGGCGGATGTGCTGCTCGCACAATCAATCAATAACACGATGGCAGCAAATCTGATCGGCAAGGATGTCAAGGCCTATGGCGATTCAGTGCATCTCGCCAACGGCAACGCGAACACTGTCGCTTTTGATCTTACTTCCTTTACGGACAAAGTTGAATTTACTGTGAAGGATGCCAGCGGCAATGTCATTCGCACCGATACGCTTACCAATCTTACGGAAGGTGAACACACCTATGTGTGGGATGGTAAGGACGACCGTGGCAACAACGTCATGGATGGCACGTACACTGTCAAAGCCAACATCGTCAATGATGATGGAACGGAATCCGCTCTGGAGACCTTTATCGTTGGTCTCGTGGATGCGGTTCGTTATGAATCAACGGGTGCGATTCTTGTCGTCGATGGTCTGAACATCGGCTTCGGTGACGTTCTGGAGCTTCGCGAACCGAGCTCGACGGAAGATTCGTCAGCCAGCACTACCAGCAGCTATAAGAACGTCTTCAATTCAATCATGTCGACACTTGGACTCAACTTGTGAGGGATGAGATGGACTGGGACACACAGCGTATTCAAGCTCAACTCGACGGTGTCGGACCTGTCCGACCCGGCGGGGGGGCTACCCGGCCCAAATCCGCCCGTGAAGCCGGCGATGAATTTCGCCTTGCTTTGGATCGTGCACGCCAGGATGGAAAAGCACCTGATGTGACTTTTTCCGCACACGCCGCTGAACGATTGATGCAGCGTGGCATCACCCTGGATGGAAGCGATCTGAAGAAGATCAGCGACGGTCTCGATCGCGCTTCTGAAAAAGGCGCAAAGGATTCGTTGATGCTGCTCCGGGACCTGGCCCTCGTCGTCAGTGTCGAAAACAGAACGGTGGTCACGGCTCTTCAGGGCGAAAGCGCACGGGAGAGTGTCTTCACACAGATTGATAGTGCAATTCTGTTGTAGGCGTTTTTGGGACCTTTGACAACAACAACCATGGTTGGGATAAGGCTGGACCTCATTGAGGAGGCCTTCGGCTTCGCCAAACGACAGAGGCGACGTCCCGGAGAAACCGGATTCCCACTATGGTAACATCCGCTGAAAAGCGGGAAGTGGGAGGAATCCTTTTATGCTTCGGTCATTGTTTAGCGGCGTGAATGGTGTTCGAAACCACCAGATCATGATGGATGTGGTTGCGAACAACATCGCAAACGTCAACACAATCGGTTTTAAAAGTGGTCGCATCACGTTTTCAGATGCGATCAGCCAACTGTTGAAGGGGGGATCCGCTCCGCGGGATGCACGCGGTGGGTCCAACCCGGTTCAGGTGGGACTCGGCATGAAGGTGCAGTCGATCGACAACAACTTCGGTCAGGGTGGTCTTGAGCAGACCGGTTACAACACTGACCTCGCCATCGAAGGACGCGGATTCTTCGTTGTCCGCGAAGGCGACAAGCTGCTCTATACCCGTGCCGGCAACTTCACCATCGACGCCGACGGCAGACTGGTCGCCAACGGCGGCTCAACCTTCGTACAGGGCTATCAGGCTGACGCGAACGGTGAACTTTCGGACCCGACTTTGCAGGACTTGACGGTTCCGGTCCAGTTGAAGACACCAGCGAATGCGACGACTGAGGTCGTTCTTTATTCCAACCTCGATTCGGACGCGACGGAAGCGCTGGCTTCGCTGAGTGACGCTGGCGATTCGGGAGTAACCTCCGTTTCCGGTACCGCGGATGATGGTGTCGGTGGAACTCATACGATCCAAATCAGCGGTACAAACGCCACGAATTCGAACGGCATCGGAACGAGCACCTTCGGCGGCGGCGGGTCTTTGACCCTCGCCACGACACTCACGGCAGCAGGCGTGACGGATGTGGACGGATTCCAGGTGACGGTGGACCAGGGAACGGGCGACGAAGTGACCTACACAATCCTCGGTCTCGACCTGAACAGCACTGTTGGCGAATTGATCAACCAGCTTAACGCTCAGGTAGCAGGTGCGGAATTCGTACTGACGGGCGGTGAAATCGAAGTCACTCGCCGTTATGCCGGCGATGGTACAAGTTTCAGCGTTCTGCTTACGGATACCGGCGGAACGAGTGACCTTGTCGATCAACTCTTCAACGACGGCGCCGCCGGCGTCGGTGGTACGGCAAACTTCGCTGTCGCCAACGGAACGGCTTCCTCACTGGCTGCCGTCGATACCTTCATTGACAACGCTACCGGAGCCACATCCACGAAGACGCTTGATTTCGTCGCTGATTCGTCAACGGGTTTGATGACGGAATTAACCGGTCTCGGGCGCAGTGGTGTTTCCGTCCGCGCCAACAGCGGATTTACAGCGACGGCTATCACCGGCAATGATTTGATCATCGACACCGCAGACACGAACCACTCAACCTCGATTACCGTCTACGATGAGCAGGGAGTGACGCACAACCTAACCCTCACATTCACCAAGACGTCGCAGTTGAATGAATGGAAATGGGAGGCGAGCATCCCCGAACCGGCTCGTCTTGTCAACGGTTACTCCGGAACGGTAGAATTCAATCCGGACGGTACCCTGCGGGCGTGGAACTACGACAACAACCAGTCGAGTTTCAGCTTCGATCCAGGAACCAGCCAGGCGCTCGTGAACATCCAGTTTGACCCGGGTACGTTGGGCGGCATGGACGGCGTGACACAAACGGCTTCCAGCTTCTCAACCCAGGCGATCAGCCAGGATGGGTACAGCATGGGTGTACTCGAGGGCATTGACATCGACAACAACGGCGAGATTACCGGCAGTTTCACCAACGGTCAACAACTCCGCCTCGGCGCCATTGCAATCGCCGATTTCAACAACACGGATGGTTTGAACAAGGAAGGTGACAACCTCTGGTCAGCAACCGATTCCGCGGGCACACCGAGGTACGGCCTTGCCCAGACGAACTTTGGAAGCCTGATCGACCGTGGCTTCCTCGAAATGTCGAACGTGGACCTGGTCAAGGAGTTTACATCGATGATTACGGCACAGCGCGGTTTCCAGGCGAGTGCGCGAGTCATCACAACGGCCGACCAGATTCTACAGGAAGTGACAAACTTGAAGCGGTAGGGTTGAACCCGACCGTGTGATGAAGCAATAACGCTTTCCCGCCACCGGTTCGATGGGTGGACCGGTGGCGGGGGAGACAGGGAGAATCGATGATCCAGGTAACAAGACTGGACGGCAGCGAGCTGATCGTCAACAGCGACATGATTGAATTTGTCGAGTCTACACCCGACACGATTCTAACATTGACGGACGGTAAAAAGGTGATTGTTCGCGAAAAGCCGGATGATGTGATCGAACGAATCGTGACTTTCCGTCGCCGTGTCATTCAACCCGGCGAGGGTGAGGCACAGGCCTAAGGGAGGCTGTGAGCCAACATGGATATTTCAACCCTTATCGGCATCGTTGCAGCGTTCGTGCTCGTGTCTATCTCCATTTTCATGGGCACGGGTATCTCGTTCTTCTTCAGCTTGAGTTCCGTCCTCATCGTCTTCGGCGGAACCATTGGATCGACGCTGGTGAACTTTCCCCTGTCGGAAGTGTTTGCGGTGATCAATGTTGCGAAGAACGCCTTCATGACAAAAGAAGTATCGTCCTATGACGCGATTGAACAGTTGGTAGACATTGCGGAAAAAGCGCGTCGGGAAGGCATCCTGGCGATCGAACGTGAACTCGATGATGTTCATGACACGTTCATGCGCCTTGGCATTCAGTACGCCGTTGACGGTACGGAACCGGAGACGATTCGTTCGATTATGGAGTCGGAGCTTAACGGGATGGAGGAACGTCACCGTCAGGGCAAAAGGATCTTTGAAGCGATGGGTACCTATGCACCTGCGTTCGGCATGATCGGGACGCTGATCGGTTTGATCCAGATGCTCGCGGCGTTGGACGATCCCTCGAAAATCGGCGCTGGCATGGCGACAGCCCTTGTCACAACGCTCTATGGTTCTCTATCCGCCAATATTGTGTTCCTCCCGCTCGCAGGAAAACTGGAATACCGGAGCCGGGAGGAAGGGCGGCGCAAGGAACTGATCATCGAGGGCATCCTGTCGATTCAATCCGGGGACAACCCGAGAATTGTACGTGAAAAACTGAAAACGTTCCTGCCACCTGTTGAACGTGGTTACGGCGGTTCGGGCGGCGGAGACGAGTTATAACAGGTCAGGATTCGAGAGCGATCTCGACAGTGAGGGGCAAGCATGCCAAAGCAGCATCAGGAAAATCCACCCCCGGGGGCTCCCCCTTGGGTGGTTACCTATGGCGACATGATGTCGCTGCTGCTGACGTTTTTCGTGCTGATCGTGAGTTTTTCCAGCACGGAACAGGTCAAATTCAAGGCTGCGATTTCGAGCATTCAGCAGGGACTTGGAATCTGGCCGAGCAACGCAGGCCTTCTTCCGACAATCGTTCTTTTCCAGAATCAAACCGAACAGGCCCAGGAAGCTGCGGAAATCGTCGAGGAGGTCGCGGCATACCTGCGAGAGACGAACATCGTCAACCAGGTCGAGATCTACAACACTCCCGCGGGAATACGCCTGATCATCTCGGACCCTTTGATGTTTCAAACAGGGAAGGCGGATATTCAGCCCAAGTTTCGTTCACTGTTGAATAAGATCGCGGAAATCATAAAAAAACGCGAATTTACGGAGATCAAAGTCGAGGGGCACACCGACAACATTCCGATTCGTACGGATCAGTTCCCGAGCAATTGGGAGCTGAGTGCAGCCCGGGCGTTGAATGTTGTGAAGGTGCTGGCGTTTGATGGAGGCCTCGACCCTGCAAAACTTAGCGGCGTTGGCTATGGCCAGTATCGGCCGAGAGCGACAAACAATACTCCCGAAGGAAGATCGATGAATCGGCGTGTAGAGATCTGGATCGAGTATCGGGAGAAACTGGAATCAAGCAGTTGAGGCGGTGATGAACGAGTTCAACGAAGTCCAGGAAGGCGCGGAAGGCATCGAACTGCCGGATGTCGATGTCGAAGCCGGTGGTGAATTGCTTCCGGGTAAAAGTGAAGGTGGCGGTGGCGGCGGGAAGAGCGTCGTTTTCGCGGTCGTTGTCGTCATCATCCTGGCGTTCCAGGCGGTCTCGTCGCATTTCATCGTAAAGAATCTGTTTTTCTCGGAACCACCGGCGCCGAAGCAGCAGAAAGCGGAAACCAGCGACGAGATCGGAGAGATCTATAGGATAACCGGGTTGATTGTCAATCCAAAAGAATCCCGGGGAAGCAAACACCTCCTGGTCGATTTCGGCCTGGAGACAAAAGACAAGAAAGTCATGGATGAGCTTTTGAAAATCGAGCCGCTGCTCCGTGACAACCTGAATACATTTTTTGCCGCGCAACGACTTGAGATTCTGCAGGACATTACCTATCGGGAAAAGCTGCGGAAGCGTGTGCAGGAAATTGTCAATTATCACCTCACTGAAGGCACGGTGGATGAAGTGTTCTTCATCCAGTACGTGCTTCAGTAGAGCCTGAGGTTCCGATGAACAGAATCCTCAGCCAGGACGAAATTGATGCACTGCTTAGCAGTGTATCCAAAGGCAAAAGCTACGAGTCGATCGAGCGGGAGCCGAAGAAAGCCGTAACGGTTTACGACTTCAAGCATCCCGACCGCATCTCGAAAGAACAGATTCGCACGATGCGAACGATCCACGAGAACTTTGCGCGCCTGTTCGCGACGTTTCTCTCGACGAACCTGCGCGCCCTTGTGGACGTCAACGTCATTTCGATCGACCAGGTGACATACAGCGAATACACCATGTCACTGTCCATGCCATCGTCGCTTTACCTCTTGCGTCTGCCGGATCTTGAGGGAAAGGCGGTTGTCGAAATCAGCCCGCAGTTTCTGCTTTTTGTTGTCGATCGGCTGCTGGGTGGCACAGGCGAAACGGAAATCGAGATCCGTGAGATTACTCTGATCGAACAGAATATCGTGCAGAGGATCATCAACAATCTGATCAACACCTTGAACGAAGTGTGGAGCCAGATTTATCCGTTGAACGCTCAATTCGACAGCTTCGAAACGGATCCACAGTTCGTTCAGATTGCCCGTTCTTCGGAAACGATCGCGATCATCTTCTTTGAAATCAAGGTTCGCGGCGCAGTGTATCCGATGAACATCGGTTTCCCGTATTTCGTGCTGGAACCCATCCTGCAGAAACTGTCGACTCAGACCTTCTTCGTAAACGTCAAGAAGGTAGGCGAGGATGAATCGAAACTGCTTGAAGACAGGATTCGCTCCTCGACGCTCAGTGTTTCGGCACTGTTCCACCAAACCTCGCTGACGGTACAGGAATTTCTATCGCTGCGCCGTGGCGACATCGTTCAACTCGATAAAGAACTCGACGAGGAGCTGAAAGTCCGCGTCGGTAACAAGATCAAGTATTTCGGGGTGCCTGGACGCTCGGGGCGGAAACTCGCGGTTCGTGTAACGCGGGTGATCACCTTCGATGAAGTTCTGGCCCTGGAGAGGTGATGGATCATGGCGATTGACAACAAATACCGCGTTGTCGAAGAACAGGCGATTTCGGTGATGAAGGATGTTTTCGGACCGGTTCTCAACCGAGATGTCAACATCGAAATCATTGAACTGGAGCAGGCCGAGGTGGCACGCCTTTCCGAGATCTTCAAGGAAGAGGCCGTATTGATCGAGGTTCCCCTCGAGAGCACCACCGAGGGATCCCTCTACTACCTGTTCACTCAGAAACTGGCAGCTGCGATTACCGATCTGATGGTGATGGGGGATGGATCGGCGCCGTTCAGCGATGAGTCCCTTGACGGGGTCGCCGAAGCCGTCAACCAGATCGTCGGCGCACAGACGACGTTCTGGGCTGATGAGCTCAAGGTGAACCTCTCTTTCGGCAACGCTCAAGGGGGGCTCGTAGCCGTTTCCGACCTGAACGTGCCCATTGCGGACCTGATTGAAGTTCGCTACAACATGGTAATCTCGGATTGGGGCGATGAGACGTTCGTCAAGCTCGTGCCGAATGGTGTGATTGATCTTCTCGCCAATGCCTCAGGGGGAGAGATCAGCCCCGAGCAGGAGATGGCGCAGTCTGGTTTTTCATCGACACTCGAACCTTCTGGAGCCTCTCAGGGCACTCCTGCGGGAAAAAGCGCACCATCCACTGCTCGTCCAGCGGCTCGTGCTGTTCAGTTCGGCCAGTTTGACACGGGCGGCGCGTACCAACCCGGTCCGGATGATCCACGAAATCTCGAACTTCTGATGGACATTTCGTTGCCCGTGACCATCGAACTCGGTCGAACTCAAATGCTGATCAAAGACGTTCTTGAGATCGGACCCGGTTCCGTCATCGAGCTTCAGAAGCTTTCGGGTGAGCCCGTCGATCTGTACATTAACGACAAACGATTTGCACTCGGTGAAGTCGTTGTGATCGACGAGAACTTCGGAATCCGCATCACCGAGCTTCTTAGTGTAGAGGATCGCATCAAGGCGTTGAAATGACAGAAGATAAGAAGCCTTTCGGAAGGCTGGGCGTTCGCCTTGCGCAGATGGTTGCCCTCCTTTCGCTGGCGATCCCCGCCGAAGCGGCGCAGATCATCGCGCCGCCGGAGAGCTTTGGCGCGGCACTCGTTCGGACGGGGGCCGCGCTCCTGTTCATTCTGGGGTTGTTTTTTCTGCTTGTTTACGTGATGAAACGGTACTTTCCCAACGTCTTCGGTGGCCCGGCGCCAGGATCGAGTGCATCAAACGCACATATTGAACTTCTGGCGACTCGCCCGATCGGTCCAAAACGCTACCTCCATCTGATCCGGATCGGAAAACGTGAACTACTCCTGGGTTCGTCCGAACAGGGTGTCAACAAACTCGGAGAATGGGAGTCAACGATGAAACCGGAGTCGAAATCACAGATTGACGAACCGGCTGGTTGAAGCGCAATGCCCCGCCCAATATGTTACCTTAGCATGATTTTCCAAGAAACCTGGGTGACGAATTGAACGATACCAGCAAAACCATCAATCGACCACCATCGGCGGATGAAAACGGTGTTTCCCCGGCACGGACGGACAGTAAGGGCGGCAAGGGTGAACGCCTGACGGAAGGCGAAGCGGTCGTTTCGGGGAACATCCGGGTCGTCTGTTCATTGTCGACGAACGCCGTGGAAGCCTACATAACCGTGCGAACCCCTCCCAACACAAGCGTTCCCATCGAAATGATCCAGGAAGCTCTTCAACGTGAAAAAGTCACCGTAGGTTTGATGCAGGATGTCATCGAGGACCTTTCGCGCGCCAAGGGCAAACGTGGGGTGCCGGTGCTGGTTGCAAAGGGAAATCTTTCAGGGGGAGGGACAGATGCGCGAGTTGAGTATTTCTTCGAGACAGAACCAAAGCCGAAGATAAAGGTTTCGGAAAAGGACGGCCGGGTCGATTACCGGGAAGCGGGAATCATCCAGCAGGTCAACGAAGGACAGCTTCTTGCCATTAAAACACCTGCCATGCCCGGAGAATCGGGTATCTCAGTGACGGGTGTTATGATCACGGGCAAAACAGGCACCGATGTTCCCCTGTTGCGTGGTCAGGGAACTCATTTTGAAGACGAGGACAAGCTCAGGCTTATCGCGGAGATCCCGGGAAGTGCAAAACTGCGTGGAAACGGGGAAGTGGAGGTCAGCAGCCGCCATATCGTTGACGGTGACATCGATTTTGAAACTGGAAACGTCCGGTTCAATGGATCGGTGATAGTCAAGGGAAGTGTGCGAGCGGGCTTTGAGGTTGTAGCTACCCATGACATCGAGATCCAGGGAGTAGTCGAGGATGCCATGGTTCACTGTGGCGGAAATCTGCTGCTTCGTGGTGGATTTATCGGGCAGGGAAAAGGATTGATTAAGGTTGGCGGGGAAACCCACATCAAATTCGTCGAAGGGCAGACCGTCTACGGCAATCACGACGTCTATATCGCTGAAGAGATCATCCATGCGAACGTCATCTCTGGTGGGCGCGTCATCGTCAAATTCGGCAAAGGCGCAATCATCGGAGGGAAAGTGTTTGCCCGTGACGGGATCAACGCAAAAATCCTCGGCAACATCCACTACGTTCGTACCCACCTGCGTACAGGGACTGATCCTCATCTGGATCAGCAATTGCAGAAAATTGCCGGCGTCATCAATAACAAGCAGATCATGAAGGAGAAGACGCAAGCTGCCATCAATGTTTATGTGCAGAAAAAATATGCAGAATCGAAGGGATTGAGCACCACGGAAGAGGAGCATCTAAAGTATCTCTACCACGTTATGAGCCACTATGACGAGTGGTCAAAATACCTGGCCAATAAGTATGAAAAACTGATTGAGGAACGTGAACATCTCGACCTGAGCGCTTTCGTGATCGCCGAGCAGCAGGCCCATCCGGGGGTCTTCATTGAAGTAGCAATGCTTCAACGAAAACTCGACAAGGAATTCAGAGGGGTCGCATTCAAGGTCAAAGACCGGATTCTCACCGCACTGCGGCCGATCGGGCACGAGGGGGAGTACAAACTTTACGAGGGTGAAGGAGCCGAATCGTGAGAGGATGGGTGAAAAAAGGGATGCCGGCAGTCCGGGGCCGAGCATTTCGCATCGCCTTGCTGATCGGTCCACTTCTCCTGGTCGCGTTCCTGACGGTGGGAGACGCCCAGGCCCAGACACCCCTGCCAAGCGTTAACATTTCTGTCGGACAGGCAGATTCTCCCCAGGATCTGTCGGTAACGATCCAGATCCTGCTCCTGCTCACGGTTCTCACTCTGGCGCCTTCGATCCTGGTGATGACGACGAGTTTCGTCAGGATTATCGTCGCATTCCATTTCCTCCGACAGGCGATGGGGACGCAGACGCTTCCCCCAAACCAGGTCATCGTCGGACTTGCTCTGTTCATGACCATTGCCATCATGCAGCCGGTCATCAACGATATCTACGAGAATGCCTGGCTGCCCTATTCGCAGCAACAGATTACTCTTCAGCAGGGGTGGGATCGGGCAAAGGTGCCGATGCGGGAGTTCATGTTGCGTCAGACGCGGGAAAAAGACCTTGATCTGTTTGTGAAAATCAGCAAGCTCGAGCAACCGGGAACCCCTGCCGACCTCCCGATGAGCGTAATCATTCCGGCGTTTATGACAAGTGAACTTCGCATCGGTTTTCAGATTGGATTCCTCGTATATCTCCCGATGCTCGTGGTGGACATGGTGGTCGCGTCCGTGTTGATGTCGATGGGGATGATGATGCTGCCGCCGATCATGATCAGTTTGCCGTTCAAGTTGTTGTTGTTTGTCCTTGTGGACGGCTGGTACCTGGTGGTCCAATCGTTGGTTGAGAGTTTCCGATGACACAGGAATTCGCCATTTTCATCATGCGTGAGACGTTGTTCACGGCATTGATGCTTGCGGCTCCGATGCTGCTCGCCGGCCTCATTGTTGGTGTCTCGATCAGCCTGCTGCAATCGATGACACAAGTCCAGGAAATGACCTTGACCTTCATCCCGAAGATTGTATCGGTGGTGACGGTGCTGATTCTGTTGGCCCCCTGGATGCTGAGTCTGATCACCTCTTTTTTCCACCGCGTTATGGAATACGTCGCACAGATTACGTGAGGATTCAGAATCTTGACTGAGGGAACCTCATCTCGGATTCTCGTCATCGACGACGAACAGAGCATTCGTGAAATGCTCGCCCAAGCCCTCGAAATCGGAGGGTTTGAGGTGGAGACTGCCACAGATGGGAAAGAGGGTCTTGAAAAATTCAGTGTAGATAAAGCGTTCGATGTTGTGCTTACGGACCTGATGATGCCGAAGGTGAACGGCATGCAGGTGCTTGAGGAGGTGAAGAGGCTGGATCCCACGGTCGAGCTGATCATGCTCACCGGTTTCGGTGGTAATGAATCCGCCATTGAAGCGATGAAAAAGGGCGCCTACGATTATCTGCAGAAGCCGACCAATGTTGAAGAACTCTTCATCACCGTGCAGAAGGCCATCGAACGAAGGCGTCTTTCCGAAGAAAACAGACAATATCAGCGGAATCTTGAACGCCTCGTCAGGGAACGGACGCGCGAACTAAGTGAAACGAAGAATTTCCTTCAGTCGATCCTCGATTCTTCCCTGGACTATTCAATCATCGCTACCGGTTTGAACGGGGTAATCACCTTGTTCAATAAAGGCTCCGAACGGTTAACGGGTTTTTCCGCCAAGGATTCAGAAGCAAAGATGACCATCTATGACCTCGTACCCGGACTCGAGGAAAAACTGAAGAAGAGTGGAAAGGACGGACTGAAACCCGAACGAGGAACTCCGCGGGAGACAGAGTGCACTGTGATGCGTGCCGACGGGGAAATGGTCACCGTTTCGATGTCCATTGCAACCCTGACAAATCAGAAGAAGACGATTGTCGGCATGTTGTTCATTTCAAAGGACATCACCGAACAGAAAGCGCTTGAAATCGAAGTAAAGAAATACACAGAGAACCTCGAACAGATCGTCGAGGAGCGTACGGAAGAGCTTGCAAGAAGGAACGAAGAACTCGAAAAAACACTTCATGAACTGAGTGAAACACAGCAACAACTCCTTCAATCGGAAAAACTGGCAAGCATCGGTCAACTGGCTGCCGGTGTTGCGCATGAGATCAACAATCCCATTGGGTTCGTTCATTCGAATCTCAGCAGCTTGAAGAAATTCAACGGCAGGCTTCAGCAACTGTTGAAGGAGATCAAGACTTCGGTTCAGGAGAGTAGTCTTTCGAAAGCTCATTTTGACAAACTGTTGGTAGCGTCAAAAATCGAAAAACTCCTTCCGGAACTTGACACGATGATCGACGAATCTCTCGACGGCACCCAGCGCGTACGAACGATTGTCAGCGATTTGAAAAATTTCAGCAACATCGATCGCGCTCAAATTCAGGATGCCGATCTGGAGGCCGGTCTGGAAAGCACTCTGAACATCGTGTGGAATGAAATCAAATATAGCACTGAGGTTGAGAAGCATTACGGGAAATTACCGCTCGTCACCTGCAATCCACAGCAGATCAACCAGGTGTTTCTGAATCTCCTGATAAACGCATCCCACGCTATCAAGGAGCCTCCTGGCAGGATTATTATTACAACTGAAAAACTTAATGAAGAGACGGTAGCTATTACGATTCAGGATAACGGTACGGGCATCCCTGAAAATATTCAGAAGAAGATTTTTGATCCATTTTTTTCAACCAAACCGATCGGTGAGGGAACAGGTTTAGGTCTCTCGATCAGCTACCGGATCATCAAGGATCACGGAGGTGAAATCGAGGTTTTCAGTCGAGTGGGGGAAGGGGCAACCTTCCGAATCATTCTCCCGATCAAGGGACCCATGAGCGCAGAGGTGGGTTAGCACATGGAAAACACGAAAACACTGCTCTTCGTCGATGATGAACCGAATATTCTCAGTGCGCTTAAACGCGTATTCCTCGACGACGATTTCGAGGTATTGACGGCCAACTCCGGTAAGGAAGCGCTTGGATTTTTAAAGAGCAAAGAGATTCAACTGATCATCTCAGACCAGCGGATGCCGGAGATGAGCGGTACAGAACTGCTTGCCAAGGTACGCGAGACAAAGCCCGAGATCATGCGCATTATCCTATCCGGTTTCGCGGATATGGACGCTGCGGTCGATGCGATCAACAACGGCCAGATCTACCAATTCATCTTTAAACCATGGAATGACGAGGAGCTGCGGTCGGTGGTTCTTCGCGCCCTCGAGACACATGATCTCCAGAAAGAAAACAAGCGACTTCTTGTTGAACTAAAGGAACTGAACAGCCAGCTTGCCCAGAAGGTCAAGGAACGGACGGCACTGATCGTACAGAAAAACCTCGAACTGGGCAAGTTGAACAAGTCATTGGAATCCTCGCTGGTCAGCACGGTCCGGGTGTTCGTCAATCTGATCGATCTGAGCCGTCCCGAAGTCAGCCGTCACGCCCGCCGCGTAGCAACACTCGCAACCG
This sequence comes from bacterium, assembly GCA_043801585.1. Lineage (GTDB taxonomy): Bacteria > Electryoneota > Electryoneia > Electryoneales > Electryoneaceae > JAZDLX01. Next base: position 97,573 of record JAZDLX010000115.1, read on the forward strand.
CCTTCGCAAAACAGATGGATTGGGAGGAAAAACAGATTCATGATATCGAGATCGCAGCGTTGCTGCACGATATCGGAAAAATCGGCATCCCCGTGACTATTCTTCGAAAACCGAAAGAGGATCTGCTCGACGGCGAGTTGAAAGCCCTGAACAACCATCCGATCATTGGCCAGAATACGCTCGGCGCAATTGATGCCTTCAATTACGTGGGAAAAATCATACGAGCCCATCATGAACGCTGGGATGGCAAAGGCTTCCCGGATGAATTGTCGGGTGAAGACATCCCCATCGAGGCGCGTCTTCTGGCGGTATGCAACCATTATGACCATTTGGAAGAAGAGGGAAGAACCAGGGCGTTCATCGAGAAATTCTTCAGGAATAATGCCGGTGAGGCATTTGACCCCAACATTGTCAAATACATGCTCGATTTCGTCGGCAACGTGTCTGGATTGGATGATAGCGAGGATGATGGAGGGGGCGGCAGAAGCAGGGCCGAGGAGACAAGTCAACGAAAGGTGAAAGTTCTCCCCAACGAGTTGAAACCTGGCATGGTGCTCGCGGACAACCTGCTGACCGGAAAGGGCATCTTCCTCCTGCCTCAGGGGCAGTTGCTGAAGGAAACCCACATCCGTTCAATCCATGACATTCAACGGGTTGATCCGATCAAAGGCTCGATAGAGGTGTTCGTTGAGTAAGCGTCGCGGTCTGAGGCGAGCGTGGAGATTCTGAACTGGAATATCGACCAGCTCGAACGCTGGTTTTTGATGCTTTTCCGTATCTCAAGCATGCTGATGGTCTTTCCGCTTTATGGCTACAGCAGCTTTCCTACGATGGCTCGTCTCGTCCTGGCATTCTTCCTGGCGTCTCTCCTGCTGCCCGTGTACGGTCCCTCCGCCGCAATCACCGCGGGTCCGGGCGTCCTCTATTTCTTCGGCATCGTCATCAGGGAAGTGCTCGTGGGGCTGGCGATAGGGTTTTCGGCTCAACTTCTTTTTGTCGGCGTGCAGTTTGCAGGACATGTGATTGGTCACACGATGGGATTCGCGATGATGAATGTAATCGATCCGCAATCCGAAACGAATATTCCTTTGATCGGCCAGTTGCTGCAGTTGCTCGCCTTGCTCATTTTCATTCTGATGAACGGCCACCATTTTCTGCTGCTGGCGCTGGACGAGAGTTTTATCCAGATTCCTGTTGGAACAGGTCTTCTGGCGGGGCGGGGAATTGAAGGTATTGCACGTTTAAGTTCTGATATATTCGTTGTTGGAGTCAAAATCGGCGCACCGGTGCTCGTCGCCGTGCTGGTCACGGAGGCGGGGCTTGGCGTCATCGCCAGAACGGTTTCGCAGATCAACGTCTGGCTGATCGGATTTCCGTTGAAGATAGGCATCGGGCTGATCACCATGGCGTTTTCGCTGCCGATGATCGTTTATGTGTTTGGAAAACTATACGCCGATTGGCAGGGCTCGTTGATCGACTTCATTCGAGCCATGGCAACAGGATAGGCATCATGCCAAAAGAAAATCAGGACGGCACGGAAAAATCCGAACATCCTACCCCGCGAAAAATAAGAAAAGCCCGGCAGGATGGAAACGTTGCCCGCAGCATGGAGGCGAACAGCGCTGCTGTGCTGACTGCGGGTATTATCGCCCTGATTTTCTTTGGTGGCTGGATCCTGACTCGGATGTCAACGCTGATGATCTGGGTCTTCTCGAATCTTGGTCAGATCGAAGTGTCGAAGTCCGGATTGCCCTATTACATGAAGGACGGAGCCGTCTGGATGTTCAAGACTCTGATTCCGATCCTCGCTTCGATCGCCGTCATGGGAATCATCATCAACCTGCTGCAGACGGGTGTTCTCTGGACGGTGAAACCGCTCCAACCCCGCTTCAGCAAATTGAACCCGGTCAGTGGCGCCAAAAAACTCTTTAACCAGCGAGCCTGGGTACGGCTGCTGACCAACCTGGTCAAGGTCATGATCATCGGCTATGTCGCCTATCGGGTGATTCTCTGGTCCTGGCCTCATTTCATTCCCCTGATGGATTCGGAAATACCCGTCATTTTCCACTTTCTGGCAAAAACCATACTGCGCCTTCTCATGTGGACGTTGTTTGCGCTTTATATCATTGCAATTGTTGATTTTTCATATCAGAAATACAAGTATACGGAAGATTTGAAGATGACCAAGCAGGAGGTCAAGGACGAACGAAAAATGATGGAAGGAGATCCTCAGGTCAAAGGCAAAATCAGGCAGATGCAGTTCCAGATGGCATTCAACCAGATGATCAAGGAGCTTCCCAATGCGGACGTTGTTGTCACCAACCCGATTCACGTCGCGGTGGCACTGAAGTACAACGCCGACAAAATGGATGCGCCGGTAGTCGTCGGCAAGGGATTGCGTCTCCTTGCCGAACGGATTAAAAAGATTGCACACGAAAACGACATCCCAATCGTTGAAAATCCGCCACTTGCGCGCTCACTTTACAAGCTTTGCAATGTGGGGGAGGAGATCCCCGGTCATTTCTACCAGGACGTTGCGGAAATTCTGGCCTATATCTACCAGCTTCGCCAAGGTCAACCTGCCACATAAACAAGCATTTACACTTCGGCACGGGGCTTGCAAACTCTGTACGGAACCCAACTGTGGAGTCACTGCAACCCATGGCCGAAGCCCAGACAAAATCCTATTTCTCAACTGAACAACGTCTCGCCCAAATCCCTTGGCTTGATAAACTTACGACAAGAGCAGACATCACTCTTGCGGTCGCTGCGGTGGGCGTCGTTGTTCTGATGATCATCCCGATCCCCCCGGGATTACTCGATGTGCTGATCTCCCTCAACATCACTTTTGCCCTGCTCGTTCTGATGGTGTCGATGTACACCGAACGATCGCTGGACTTCAGCGTATTCCCGGGTCTGCTCCTGTTGCTGACCCTTTTCCGTCTTGGCATCAACGTCGCATCCACGAGAATGATTCTCGGTTTTGGTTTCGCGGGCAAGGTGATTGCGTCTTTCGGCAGCTTCGTTGTTGCAGGCAGCTTCGTCGTCGGAATTGTCATTTTCATCATTCTCGTCGTCATCAATTTCATGGTCATCACGAAGGGTTCCGGTCGTATTGCGGAGGTCGCCGCCCGGTTCACGCTCGACGCGATGCCCGGCAAGCAGATGGCCGTGGATGCGGACATGAACAACGGCTTGATCGAAGAGAATGAGGCTCGCCGGCGCCGTGATGACATCCGGCGCGAGGCTGATTTCTACGGCGCCATGGATGGTGCTGCGAAATTCGTGCGCGGTGACGCCATGGCGGGTATCATCATCACCTTCGTCAACATCATCGGCGGCCTGCTCATCGGCGTGATTCAACGTGACATGTCCTTTCAGCAGGCGCTGACGACATACACGTTACTGACCATCGGCGACGGCCTCGTCAGTCAGATTCCGGCACTGATCATCTCCGTTTCCGCGGGTATCATCGTTTCTCGTGCGGCATCCGAAATGAACATGGGCCGTGAGTTCGCCGGTCAGCTCCTCGTTCACCCTCGTGCGAGTTTCATCACTTCCGGTGTTCTGCTCTTCTTCGCCCTTGTTCCCGGCATGCCGACACTGCCGTTCCTGCTGCTTTCTGTGACCACCGGCTACATCGGCTGGATGACGCGCCGATCCCGCAAGAAGACGGAATTGACGGCCATCGTTCAGGCCAAGATCCCGAAAGGTCACGAAGAAAAAATTGAGGACTATCTCTACGTCGATCCGATGGAACTTGAGATCGGCTATGGCCTGATTCCGCTCGTGGACAAGGAGCAGGAGGGCGATCTGTTGAACCGGATCACGATGATCCGGAAGCAGCAAGCGATGCAGATGGGGCTTGTGATTCCGCCGATTCGCATTCGGGACAACATTCAGTTGAAACCCAGCGAGTACGTAATCAAGATCCGTGGCAACGAAGTAGCCCGTGGCGAGCTGCGACTGGGTCACTATCTTGCGTTGAATCCGGGCACCGCCAGCGGCAAGGTCGAGGGTGTTTCTACCAAGGAACCGACCTATGGACTGCCGGCTCTCTGGATCAACAAGAATGTCAAGGAGAAGGCCGAGAACTTTGGATACACCGTCGTCGAGCCCACGGCCGTACTCGCAACGCACATCGTCGAAGTGATCAAGGCCAACGCCCACAAGCTGCTTACCCGCAAGGACGTCAACAACCTCGTCGACAACCTCAAGGCGGACAACCCCACCGTTGTCGAAGAGTTGATTCCGAACATGATGACGGTGGGCGGGGTGCACAAGGTGCTGCAGAAATTGCTCAAGGAATCGATCCCCATCCGCGATCTCGGAACGATCCTCGAGACGCTTGCGGATTATGCGCCGATGTCGAAAGATCCAGAGGTTCTTTTGGAATACGTCCGTTACGCGCTCGCCCCGACGATCACGCAGAAATTCCAGGATGAGGATGGCCATATTTACGCCCTGACCCTCGATCCCGATGCAGAACAGGTGATTTCAGACGCCGCCCAGCAGGCGAGCCGTCAGGGCCATTTTGGTGTCGTCGATCTGCCGCCTCAAACGATCAATGTCCTGTACACAAGTCTGTCGAAGCAGGTCGAACGGATGACATCCGAGGGACGTCAACCTCTCCTGATTACATCGCCGACTGTCCGTCAAGCTTTCCGGCGATTGACCGAGCCTGTTTTGCCGCAACTCATCGTGCTATCTTACGGTGAATTGTTGGTGAACGTTCAGGTGGATTCGATCGGCGTTGTCAGCCTGAATCCAGAACAGGATCAGAAGGCGGCCAAAGCGTAAAATCGTCTAACGCATCATCGACCGCAGGTGGGGAAAACCCCGGATGATTATTAAGAAATTCATCGCGGATTCAATGAACGAAGCCCTGGCGCAGATCAAGCAGGAGCTTGGGGAGGATGCAGTGATCCTCCAGTCCCGCAGGGTGGAAAAATCCGGATTGCTCGGCGGGAGACAGCAGGTCGAGGTGACCGCCGCGACTCCGGACCGTCATCCTGCGCCTCCTCGTGGTCGAAAACCTCTGGTGAGCGAAAGCATGCGCCGTTCGCTGGAGGAGGGGGTCGAAACGACTCCCCTTCGCCAGAAGCCGCTGGGGACGAGGAGATACAACCGCCCCGACGCAGGCACGGAATCTCGTTCACGCCGCCCGGCATCGCCATCCACACCAGCGCCTGAAGTCAAGGAGATGGAGAAGGAGATCCGGGATCTGCGACGAACCGTCGAAGATCTGGCGACTCACCTGAAAAGCCAGGAATCGCCCGATGTCCCAGAGGTACTGAAACGCTCATGGAATGATCTTATTTCTAACGATGTTACCAAATCGACTGCAACCGACCTGGTTGTCGAACTGAGCCGCAGGCTGACTCCCGAACAGTTGCCGGATGAGGATCTCGTTGAATCACGCCTGCACGACCTGATCGCCGAGAAATTCCGCATTGCACGACCCAAAGGAGTTTTACGCATCGAAGACCGGCCACGGGCGATTGCACTGATCGGCCCGACGGGGGTGGGGAAGACTACAACCCTTGCGAAGATGGCGACGAACAGAAAGGTTTTTGGCGAGGCGGACGTCGCCCTTATCTCCACGGACACCTATCGTGTGGCCGCTGTTGAACAGTTGAAAACCTTTGCCAGCATCGCGGGAATTCCCATGGATGTCGTCTACCGTCCCGAAGAGCTAGCCCGTTCGCTGGAACGTCACCGCAAACGGGATGTAGTGTTGATCGACACAGCCGGCAGAAGCCAGAACGATTATGAAGCTCTTAACGAGTTGAAGACCTTTATGAACGCCGCGCCGATCGACGAGGTCGTTCTCGTCATGGCGGCGAATATACGTGTCGAAGATCAGCGCCAGATGATCGAGAGGTTTTCGTCGATCCCGGCCAATCGGGTGATCATTACGAAACTGGATGAAGCGACATCCGCCGGTCATCTTCTCGAGATGTCACGGTTGCTTCCTCGTGGATGGATTTACCTGACCACGGGCCAGAACGTACCCGATGACATCACCGAAGCGGATGAGTTGCTGTTGGCCGCGATGGTGGCAAAGAAAGACTATTTCGAGCAGTTGCGTTCGAACGGATTCCGTTTGCCGACGGCTGCTGATTAATCGGAACGTCGTCCGGCGCGCAGGCGACAGCGGAGATGCCGCGTTTCTCGCGCAGGATGGACATGTCCGTCAGCTGTTTCTGAAAGGGAGTGCGTGACGCGAGATCAGGCATCAACTCTCCGTTCCCAGAACGGAGATCGTGAAAAGCGGGAGGGGCGTGCAACTCGTGCACGCCGCATCGCTGTGACAAGCGGCAAGGGAGGCGTAGGCAAATCGAACGTCAGCCTCAACCTCGCCATTGCTCTCGCCAGAATCGGCCGCAAGGTTCTCCTCGTGGATGCCGACACGAATCTCGCAAACATCGACATCCTGCTCGGCATCCAGGCGCGTCACACGCTCGCTGACGTCATCTTCGGAGAAGCATTTTTCGGCGACATTCTGCTCGAAGGCCCCGAGGGAATCACGATCCTCCCCGGTTCCAGCGGGGTCGTGGAAATCATGGAGGAGGACGAGATTGTCCGTCAGAAGATGTTCGATGCTTTTGACGACCTCGAACGGCGTTTCGATGTGCTGCTGATCGACACCGGAGCCGGACTTTCTAAAAATGTTCTCCATTTCGTCTCAAGTGCAGACGATGCCGTCCTGGTGACGAATTCCGAGCCGACATCGATCACCGACGCCTACGCTATGGTCAAAGTGGCGACACACCAGAATCCCGCTCTCAGAATGCAGGCGGTGATCAACCTCACAGCCAGGGAACAGGACGCCATCGACACGTTTGAGAAGCTTCAACTCGCCGTCAGGAATTTTCTCAGCGTCGATATCGAATTACTGGGAATGCTCCCGTTTGATAAAAACGTTCAGGCGGCGGTAGCGCAAAGGCAGCCATTCCTGACGTTATACCCCAAGAGTGCAGCTTCGACAGCGATCATGCTGATGGCGCACAAGCTGATGCGCCGGACGCAGGCTCCGGCGGAGAACAGCGGAAACCTGGCTCACAGGATTTATGACAAAATGGGTGGTGCATGACTCCAGGATGGAAACAGGTAGCGAAAGCCTTTGGCTTTGTTCTTCTGTTTGGCATCATCTCGTGGAATCTCTACGCCGGTGCAGGGATTTTCTTATCGATCTTTCGTGGAGTCGTCGCCTGGCTGATTTTTCAGATTCTCAACATCATCCTGACGAATATCGTCGTTCGTCAGCTTTCCGAATACGAATTCAAACGTTTGCGCAAGATCTCGGAAGAAGAGGAGTTGGAAGAACTTCGGCAAGCGGAAGTAACCACCGAACTTGAAGAGGACCTGAAAGAAGCAGGCGCACAGGCAAGGCCCAAAGTCGCTCAACCGGCATCGACAACAGCCGCCCGCGAAGAGAATGCGGAGGGTGCCGAACCCGGAGATAGCGGATGACCGTGCCCGAGATGACCAGGATGAAGGACGACCAACTCTGGGGCCTGTGGGTGGATTCACCCGAACAACAGGTTAAAGATGAGTTGGTTATTCGTTATTTGCCCCTTGTGGAGCAGGTTGCGGGGCGAATGAAAATCGGTCTGCCCGACGCCGTCCAAGTCGAGGAACTGGTCAACTCCGGCATTATCGGCCTGATCGGCGCCATCGAGAATTTTGACCTATCTCGCGGATTCAAGTTCGAAACCTATGCGGTCAACAGGATCCGTGGTTCCATCCTCGACAGCCTGCGCGATTATGACTGGATGCCGCGTTCCATCCGATCGAAAACACGATCCCTCGAAACGACTTTGGTCAGGCTGGAAGGGGAGCTCGGACGGATGCCAAGCGATGAAGAGGTGGCAACCGCGCTCGACCTGGATATGGACGGGTATTTTGCTCTCCTCGAAGAGGTCAAAGTCGCCAGCATCCTGTCACTCGATCAGCCGATCGGCGGGTCGGAAGGCGAGTCGACGACCCTTGGCGAGATGCTGGAGGACGAAGAGGGAGACAATCTTTCGGAGCGGATTGAATGGCGTGAGGCGAAGGAGGTCGCAAAACGGCTGATTTCGGAATTAAAACAGCAGGAACGACTGGTTATCTCGCTATATTATTACGAAGAATTGACTTTACGTGAAATTGGTGACGTTCTGGGGATCAGTGAATCCCGAGTCTCACAGATTCACAGTAGAATTATTCTGACTCTTAAGGGTAAACTTCGCAGCCTTTACGACGATAAGAGTCAGGAGTGACCTTTCCGGGAGGCCGGCTACGTGGTCAAACCTGTGTATTTACAGGACAACATCAGTAAAGCGCCACTGGCACAAATCTATCAGGACCTGGAAAACGAGGGCGCTGAACGCCTGCGGGATCTTCACCGGCAGGTGACGATCCGCGAGCAGATGCGCAAGGAGATGGAAGAGGCTCCAAAGCTCGAAGAACGCGCGGGTACAGCCGGAATCCACCCTGATGGATCGTCGCAGGGGCGAGGCGGCAGACAGCAGGCAGGATCAAGCGACAAAACGGCTGCGGGATCCGGCGATTCACAACCTTTGGAGGCCGAGAACGACCTTCGTTTCCGCCGCCCGGAAGACGATAAAGGAAAAGGTGAAAAGTTGGACCTTGAAGGATAAATCGATGGGATCAGCGAAGAGACATCAGGGATTCATCCCTTCGGGCCGCGTTTTTGGCGCTCGAATCGCTCTATTCCTGCTCGTTTTTGCCTTTCCCCTCACTGCCGCCTACGCAAACCGGCTCGTTTCAGCAAGTGTCGGCACTCGTGAAAAAAACACCTCCCTTCTCGTATTGAAGTTCGATGTTCCTACACAGCTGTCTGTCAGCGGTCGTGAAGGAAGGTCGATCATTCTCTCGGGCGATGCTGTTGACCGCGGTCCGGACGCTTTCCATCCGTCCGGCCTCATCCGGGATCTTCGCGTGGACAACGGCAATGTCGTCATCACGGCGACACGTTATGTCAGCGCTCGCCTGACCAACGCCGGTGCCGGGATCTACCTCATTATCCTCGAACCGGCAAAAGAACCACCGGCGACACGCGGCGAATCCGTCAAGCCTGTTCAAACCCGGCAGTCGGCAGCACCGGCGAGTCAACCGGTTTCCAAACAGCCGCGATCCAAGCCTGAATCCACCCCCGACAAGCCGCTGGAGAGAGAACCAGAGGTATCAAAACCCCTTCAAGCAACACAGCAGAAGACAACACCTAATCCTTCTCAAACTCAGGTGTTCCGGATGGATCAACCGGTGACGTCACAGGAGCAGGCGCAAAATCGACAATCGCTCGCTGACCTTTACGAGTGGATTCCTGTGCAACCGATTGTCCTGCCAACAACCGTTCAATTTGCGCTGGAGCTCTCGCAGCAGGGAAACCGTGATCGAGCGATCCTGCTGCTCGAATCGATCAAACCTAATGAACCTGAGTTCGGCTGGAGTCGCATTGCCCTCGGACGGATGGTGGAACAGACAGGGGATTTCAACAAAGCTCTCGATTATTACCGTCAAGCGCTGGAAGATCGCGAAACGGAAGGTGTCGCCGCTGTCCGGATCGCCCTGGCGTTTCAAGCGGTCGGAAATCCGAATGCCGCAGTGGCACTCTGGGAGCGTGTCCTTGATATGAACCAGGGACAGGTGTATGTCGATCCATCCGAAATGCCCATTCCTCGCGCGGAACCGTCATCCTTCGTGATGCAAACGCCGATACAACCCCTGGTGATGGAGCAGCAGCCACGCAAAATGGACAAAATCGATACCTCGGCTGTCGATTCAAGCGGAAATCAACTCGCCAGCGGCGCCCCTCGCAAAGGATCGAAAAGTGCCGAAAATCCATTCTCGTTCCTGCGTTTCTGGCCCTTTGCGATAGGTCTGATCCTGTTTTTAGCGTTGCTCTATTTCGGGCTGAAATGGCTGCATGGTCGTTCCGGTGGCCCAGAATATGACATCAATCAGGATGTCGCAAACCTCGGCCTCGATTTGGACGCTGAGGCCGATCTTACAACAGAACCTGTTGCTGGTCAACGGGTTGCAAACATGTACGCGGAACAATCGACGAAAACCGACGGCGAACAGGGCGAGGAACTCTCACTTGACGATGACAGTGATCGCCAAGCTGAAACAAACGACGTTCATCTCAATGAAGAGGAATTCAACCTCAGCGAAGACAAGGTCGCCAAGGTTCGCGAGATGCACACCCAGGGTTCTACAGTGCGTGAAATAGCTGAAGAACTTGGACTTGGACAGGATGAAGTGCGTATGGCCATCCGGCTTGCTGAAGCGGAGCAGTAACCGCCGGAAACCGTGGCGGCAACTCTTTCCGTGCCGCAGGTGATCCCTTCCGCAAACCTACCGAATACCATCCTCTCGATGTTCCCGTAAGCATCGTCATAACAACAAGATAAAAGCACTCCACGACAGGCACGCCGTTTGCCGATCAGCTTGGTGCGTACTCTCCACAACGAGGACCCAGGCATGATTCGAGGCATCTACCACTCAGCGGCAGGCATGTTGCCGCGCTACTACCAACTGGTCAGTGTTTCCAACAACCTGGCCAACGCAACAACCACTTCTTTCAAGGCGGATCGCCGGTATTTCAGCACAGTGCTGAACAACGAACTTGTGCAGCCCGGAGCAGGAAACCATGAAAAACGGATCGAGGACCTGGACAAAGGATTATACACGAATTTCAGCCAGGGCGCGATCAATTCCACAGGCGCCAAGACCGATCTCGCATTGAATGGCAACGGCTACTTCGTTGTCGAGAATCCCGATACCACCGACCGCTTTTACACCCGTGACGGACGATTCAGGATCAATAACCAGGGCGAACTGGTAACCGCCCTCGGCTATCGGGTGCTGGACGATTCCGGATCCTCTGTGATCATACGCGACACCGACAACTTCTTCATCGACGACGCCGGGACGATTTTCGTTCGCGGAGCTCAGACAACCAGTCTGATGCTCGCGGATTTTGAAAACCGGCAAGACCTGATCAAGAAGGGCGACAGCATGTACCAGCCGAAGGATCCAAATGTCTACCCGATCACCCCCGAGAACTCGCAAGTGATCCAGGGAAGCCTTGAAGCGTCCAATGTGGACGTGGTTGAGGAAATGGTGACGATGATCGATCTGAACCGGAATTACGAATCATCCCAACGAGCGTTAACAGCGCAGGATGAATCGCTGGGCAAGCTGATTAACACGGTGCCGCGGTTCTAAGCCGCCCCACCGTTTGAGTAGTGGAGGAAACAGATCATGATGAGAGCACTCAGGACAGCAGCTAGTGGCATGTACGCACAGCAATTGTCCATTGACACGATTGCCAACAACCTGGCCAACGTCAACACGAACGGGTTCAAGAAATCCCAGGTTGAGTTCCAGGATCTGATCTACCAGACCATCCAGGCAACCCATTCCGTGCGAAACCTGGGAACGGTCGTCCCTGCTGAATTGCAGATCGGTCATGGTGTCAAACCCGTCGCCATCGAAAAGTGCTTCAGCCAGGGCAGTCCGGTGCAGACGAGCAATCCGCTGGACCTCTCCGTCGAAGGCGACGGCTTCTTCCAGGTGCGAAAACCCGACGGGACCATCGCCTTCACCCGTGACGGCAATTTCAAGCGAAGCCCGGACGGACGGATGGTCACCAGCGACGGTTACATCCTCGATCCTGAAATCGTTTTTCCCGACGACACAACGGAAGTCGCCATCGATCGTGAGGGATTTGTTTACGCGAACGTCTACGGCAGAAGCGACGCGATCGAACTGGGACAGATCGAACTTGCACGATTCACCAACCCCGCCGGTCTTCGGGCGACAGGTCAGAACCTGTTCACCGAAACGGAAGCTTCCGGAATCCCCATTCTTGGCAATCCCGGACAGGAAGGTTTCGGTGATGTGAATCAGGGCTACCTCGAAGGTTCGAACGTTGAAGTGGTCGAGGAAATGGTCAACATGATCGTCGCCCAGCGAGCCTATGAAGTGTCGTCGAAGGCGATCAAAACGGCCGAGGACATGCTGTATCTGGCGAACAACCTGAAGCGGTAAGCAAATGACGGTCATGCGAACATTTCTTGCGGCGATGCTGGTCTTTTTCGCTGCCTGCACGGTCGAGGCAGGTAAGGACCGTTTGCCCGAATCCGTTCGCAACGCCGTTCAGAAGTGGCTGGAAACCCAATGGGGAAAAGGGCAGGTCGAATTCGAGATCGCAACTCATCCCCGTTCGTTGACAGGCGCGGAAAACGCAAATGTGACCATTGAGGGGGATTCATCCCCGCGGGGTCTGGTGATTCTTTACGTCGAACTGAACGAAAACGGAAAGCGTATCCGGCGGGTCCCATTAAGCGTTCGTGTTCATCCCCAGGTACTGGTGCCCGTCGCCAAACGATCCCTGAAGCGTGGAGAAATCCTTCGCAACGACATGATCGGATGGGAACGGAGGGATGTCACGGATGTTCGCGGCGACTGGCCGCTGCATACGGATCCTCTGGCGAGCGGTCTCTACAGAATGCGGAGGACCGTGCGCGAGAACGATGTGATGACGGAAGAATCCATCGAGAAGACACCGGAGGTCATCAGTGGGGAGCCGATCACGCTGGTGGCGATGCAGGGCAATGTGAGCATTGCAACGACGGGAATCGCGATGGAGGATGGACGCAAAGGGGATTGGATACGCGTCGAGAATCCGCAGTACAAGATGATCCTTCGGGCACAGGTGACAGATCTGGCGAAAGCGGTCGTGGGGTTCTCCGCGACGAGAGGAACACGATGATTGATAAAAGGAAATGGTGTCTGATCGCAGTGCTGTTGTTCGCTGCGATGCTGCCTGTGACAACGTCGGCTCAGATGATGAAAGAAATCGTCGCCCGTTCGTTCTACGCAGACAAAAAAGCGTTTAACGAAGGCGACATCATTACCGTACAGATCGTCGAGTTCGCACAGGGTACCAACCAAACCAACGCACAAACCAATTCGGACAACCGCCTCGACGCCAACGCAGATCCTTCCGGACTCGGTTGGATACCAAACTTTGGCCTCACAAGCCAGATGACCAACCGTCACACCGCGGAGGGAGAGATCACGACGAAGGGTTCCCTCGAAAGCAAGATGACCGCGGTGGTTACCGAAGTGCAGGAGAACGGGCTGCTTTCGATCCAGGGAACGAGGACGGTGGACGTCAACGGAGAACGGCAAACGACCGTTCTCACAGGGCTTGTCCGTCCTGAGGATGTTTCGTCCGACAACATGGTATACAGCTACAACATCGCTAACGCACAGATCTCCTACAAAGGCAAGGGACTGGTTACTGAAGCGGGTAAGCCCGGGATCGTTGCCAGGATCTGGAACTGGATATTCTGATGAACGGAAAACGCATTATTGCAGCGGCGCTGATCGCCCTCGTCCTGATTCCGGGATTTGCGTTCAGCCAGTCGAGAATCAAGGATCTCGCCGATGTTGAAGGGATGGGATCCATGCCGCTCGTTGGGTATGGTCTTGTCGTCGGGCTGGAGGGAACGGGAGACAGTCCACGATCCCTGTTTACCAACCAGGCTCTCTCGAACATGCTTGAGCGGTTCGGGATCAACCTCACCAGCGACAAGGTCCGCACAAGAAACGTCGCCGGCGTGATGGTAACCGCCACCCTCAATCCCTTTGCCAAAGCCGGACAGCGAGTCGACCTCAACGTTTCTTCGCTGGGCGACTCACGCAGCCTGCAGGGTGGAACACTGTTGATGACGCCGGTCGCGGGAGCTGACGAGCATGTCTACGGTGTTGCCCAGGGTCCCATCAGCATCGGCGGTTACTCGGTGGAGTCGGAGGGAGTCAGCGTCCGCCAGAACGCCGCAGCCGTGGGACGAATCCCGGGCGGCCTGCTTGTGGAACGTGAACTCGGCATTTCGCTGGGTGAACTTGAACAGTTCCGCTGGACGCTTCGCGAATCCGATTTCACGACTGCACAGCGAATTGCGGAAGCGATCAATGCGCAAAACGGCCAAAACATTGCCGCTGCCGTCGATCCCATAAGCATCCAGGTCAACGTTCCTGCCAGCTATCCCGGCGGTGCAATGGGACTGATCGTGGATACCGAATCCCTGCCGGTCAACGTTGATGTTCCCGCACGTGTGGTCATCAACGAACGCACCGGCACGGTGGTGATTGGTGAAAACGTGCGGCTTTCCAGCGTAGCGATCAGCCACGGCGCCCTCTCGATTTCGATTACAAACACTCCTGTCATCAGTCAGCCTGGTGCGTTCAGCCCCGGCCAGACAATGGTCCAGCGTGCAACCCAGGTCCAGGTGCAGGAACAGGGGACGGGTGTTGTGGTGATTCAGCAGACCGCAAACGTAGGTGACGTCGCCGGTGCACTGAACAGCCTTGGGGTCACCCCACGCGACATCATCGCAATTTTTCAAGCATTGAAAAAGGCTGGAGCATTACAAGCCGATCTGGTGATCATCTGATGAGTAGCGGTTATTCACTACATGCGTTGCGCGGCGACGCCACCCAACTCTGGGCGACTCAACCCGTGCCGAAAAACGTCACGGACCCCGAGACATACAAGGCAGCACGGGGCTTCGAAGCCTATTTCGCCCGGTACCTGATCAACCAGTTGAAGGGTGACACGGACATGATCGGGGGCAAGGGATACGGCGGCGAAATCTACCAGGAAATGTACGTCGAGTCCCTCGGAAGCCAGATCGCCTCGACAGGTGCGTTGGGGATCACCGAGATGATCTACCGGCAAATGATGACAAAGAGAGGGCAAGACCCCTACAAGGAAAGCGATCAGAAGCTGAATCCACTGGAACCCGCCAATCAGCATGTTGCAATGAGTATTGCAGACCGGCCTTCGGTATCAGCAAAAATGGCGCGGTATTACCACCATGTTCGCGAAGCTGCCGACCGTTACGGTCTCGAACCCGAATTGATCTACGCCGTGATGCAGCAGGAATCCGGGGGTGACACCAATGCCGTCTCCAAATCGGGAGCCAAAGGATTGATGCAATTGATGGATACAACCGCCTCGGATATGGGTGTCGACGATTCCTTCAACCCCCGTGAGAATATCCTCGGCGGTGCAAAATACCTGAAGGAGCAACTGGACCGGTATGGCGATTTGGACACCGCGCTGGCAGCCTACAACGCCGGACCGGGAGCGGTGGAACGGTACGGGGGGATTCCTCCTTACGAGGAAACCCGGAAGTATGTCAGGAATGTTGCCGCGATTTATGAACGCATCAAGAACGCAGTAATCCAGCGGGCTGACAAGAAGGCAGAGGAAGGTGACGTCCGTGACTCGAGCGATACGGGCATTTCGCAGTCCGCGAACGTTTCGGATCAGGGTGGAGAGGGGTGAGCATGGATCATGAAATGATTGCACGCCTTGTTGACCTCATCAAGCGTGAAGAAGGCTTTCTGCACGATTTCCTTGATTTGCTTGAAACCCAGAAGTCGTTGCTTGTGAAAAATAAGGTCGAAGAATTCGAAGAATCGGTTCGCCAGCAGGAGGAACTGATCGAAAAAATACGTGAACTCGAAACTGAGCGCATCAAGCTTGTACAGCAAATCGCTCATGGCATGAATATCGATGACAACAAAGTGACGATCACACGTCTTGTCGAGATGTCCCTCGGCCAGGTCAGCAGTGAACTGAAGGACGTGAAAAGGAACATGACACAACTCGTAGACCGCATTCGGAGGGCAAATCAGGTCAACCAATACCTGATAAAACGCTCATTGAACCGTGCGCAGCGGTCTATTGATCTGCTGATCGACGAGGGTCTGCGAGATGTCATTTACGAACAGAACGGAAAGATCCAGGGTCAGGATCGACGCTCGTTGATGGTGAACAAAACCCTCTGAGGCTGCCATGTCCACCACGTACAACAGTTCTCAATTGCCAACGTCGCTTTCCGGCATCATGATGATGGCGCGGGACGCGCTGCTTGCCCAGCAGGCGGCGATGAACGTGCTCAGCCATAACGTGTCGAATGTCAATACGGAGGGATTCCATCGCCAGAGGGTCACGTTATCCACTCGAACACCGATGGAAGGATACGGAGGTCAGTGGGGGCAGGGTGTTGATATCCAGCAGGTGGAACGATCCTATCACTCGTTCATCACTCGCCAGGAACGCACAGAGGCGGGTACTCTCGGCCGTTGGGAAACAGAACGTGACCTGATGATGCGTGTGGAGGAATTGGTTGGAGGATTGAGCGATTACGGCATCGGTAACGCAATGACTCAATTCTGGAACTCGTGGGAAGATCTTGCGAACGATGCCGACAGCGTCACCGCCCGTTTGAACGTCATTGGGCGAGCCAACGATCTCGGCACGGCTTTCCACGACACCTACCTCGATCTGGACAATGTTCGTAAGGAAGTCAATGTTGAAATGATGTCTCAGATTGATACGATCAACAACTATGCACAGCGCATTGCAGCGTTGAATGAACAGATTTACACCGTTACGGGCCGCAGCCAGAATCCAAACGATCTGATGGACCAACGCGACCAGCTCGTCAAGGAACTCGGACAGATGGCGAATATCACAATCGAGGAAGAGAAGAATGGTTCGATGACGATCTACCTCGGCAATGAGACTCTTGTATTTCGCAACGAATACCGCACCCTCGACTGGAAAGTGGATACAACGGGTTCGACAGGACCGTCCGGTGGCAATGTCATCTGGTCCGACGATCAGCGACAGGTTCAGTTGTATTCGGGAAAACTTTACGGATCACTGCAGGTGCGAGACTACACAACCGGTTTGCTCTCAAAACTGGACAATCTCGCCAACACCCTTCGGGACGAGGTCAATTCGATGCACAGTGACGGTATCGGACTGGATGGATCGACAGGAAACAATTTCTTCAATACAGATGTCCGCGGAGCTCTGAGTCTCCATGTCAATTCGGATCTGGCGAACAATCCCCAGAAAGTCTCGGTCTCGACAGTATCCGCCACCGGTGACAACTCACTGGCGCACTCCATCTTCAATCTGCAATTCGAAAATGCGTTCGACGAGGGACAGTCGAATTACAACGATTACTACCAGCAACTCGTCATCGATCTTGGCAACAGGATCGACAATGCAAACACTCGTGCGGATGCATCCGCAGCCTCCATGGAACAAACAGAATCCTGGCAGCAGCAGTATACAGGCGTCAACCTGGATGAGGAAATGGCCAACATGGTCACCGTCCAGTACGCCTTTACGGCCGCATCGAAAGTGACAACCGCAGTGGACGAAATGATCCAGACACTGCTTGCCGCGGTTTAAGAGTCGGAGTCAAGCCATGCGCATCACAAACCAGATGAAAAGCAATCAGCTGCTGTCAGACCTGAACCGTCTGCAGAATGATGTTTTCACCTCACAGCGGGTTCTGACCACAGGCACCGAAATCAGCAAGCCCTCGGACAGTCCGGCGGATGCGAGACGAATCATGCTGCTTCAGAACTCGAGCTCCCGCCGCGAACAGTACATCCAGAACATCTCCGACGGCGTCGCGCGAATGAGCTATGCGGAGATTCAAATGCAATATGCCCAGGACCTTCTCGTCGAAGCTCGGACCATTAGCCTGACAGCCTCAAACGGTGCTACAACCGACAGCGACCGCGGTTCGATGGCAGAGCGAATCGATGGAATGATCTCCGAACTTCTCTCGATCGCAAACAGCCAGCATGAAGATCAATACATCTTCGGTGGATTCAACACACAGGATCCGCCCTACCAGGCCATTTTCGATTCTGTTACCGGTGATGTGATTGGTGTTCAGGATCAACCGCAGCATATGGACGGCGAGATCTACCGAACGACCGCCGACGGCCAGCAGGTGCGCATCAACGTCCCCGGTAAAAGTGTGTTCATGACGGGGACGACCGGCGATTCCGGCGACATGTTCCAGATATTGATCGACCTGCGTGATGCCCTTCGTGACGGCATCGACAATGATACGCTTCAGCAACAACAGCTTGATCCTCTTGATCCCAATTTCGATCCATTGGCGAGTTGGTCACCCGCGGAGTATGACTCCCTGTCAACGATTCAGCAGGCATTGGAAAGGCTGGACACCGCCGCCGAGTCATCAAGAAATGTGATCACTCGCATCGGCACTGATGTTCAACGTCTGCAATCGACAGAAAACCGACACGAGGATATCTCCGTTCAGGAAGAGGACCACCTTGGCCAAACCCAGGGAGCGGATCTAACCGAATGGATTTCAAAATTCCAGATGCAGACCCTCGCCTTGCAACAGGCGATACAGGTCGGTAACACAGTGCTTCAGTCGTCATTCGTGAACTTTATTCAATAGGAGCAGGCGCATGCCGGACAAGCGCGACCTGAACCGAGACGCCGCAGAATTCATCTCGCGATGTGAGGACCGCGGCTTCGCCATTGATCTTGGGGAAAGTGAGGGGGATGTTCTCGCCATCGCTCACTCGATCCCGACACTCGCAAGCATCGGCAGGAAAAGCCAGGCGATCGCGGGGGCACGAGCGTTGATGCAGGCACGTGACGATCGGGGAGGATGGGATGATCCCCTGACCTCGGTGATCGCACTGGAAGCCTTCGTTGCGCTCAAGCTGAGAGCGATGGATCTGCCCGACGGTCCTCAGGTCGTCGAGTACGCTGTCCGTTACCTGCGAGATACCCGTCCCCTCGACCTGCTCGAACATGAGCTGCGTCTGTCGAGAAGCCTTGTTCTCGCAGGACTCGCCCGACAGGATGCCGCGCTGATTGATGCCGGTCTGTTGAGGGCGAGGTCCGCGCTCGAAAACGATCCGGTTTGGGCTCGAGATCTTGACATCGCCCTCCATGGTCTCCTCGCTGTTGCGGATCTGGTGACAATCACCAGGGATGCCACCACGGAAGAGCTGATATCTCGGCTGCTCAGTGAACATCGACTCGACAGCATTGATCAGGAGTGGATCGATTTGCAGACGGTATCCACGCTTGCCCGGGCGGGGACCGTACTCGAAAAACTCGGCCGCAGTGATGCAGCAATGGAACTCTACGAGAAAGCCGTTGAAAAAGCCGAACCGTCGTCCCTCGACACAATCTCGTTGAAATTCAGAGTCGAGCTCGGCGTCCGCCTGTTTGGCGACCCTGAAATTGAAGACAATTCGGATCCTGAAGCCAAGTCTTTTACGTCAGTGGAGACAGGTGAAGCGGATGACTCTCCGGTAAATCCTGTCCGGTTTGACGAACTGCCAGCCGAATCCAACCCGAACGGTTCATCGGTCAGCGCCATTATCCTGCAGCAGGGATCGAGCGAATCCGTGATTCGAACTCTTGAGGATCTGATTGCTCAGACTGAGCTACCTGAGCAGATCGTGGTTCTCTGGAACACCGGATCGACCAGGGTCGTGTTGCCCGATGTGCCCACCGATCTGGCGGAAGTGTACGGTGGTTCCGGTTGGGACGAATCATTCTGGCAATTGGCGTACCACGCCGCTCGCGAGGAATGGGTATGGATGATTCCTTCCGGAGTCCGCATCCTGCCGGACACCCTGATGATGTTAAAACAGTCAAGAGGCCGCAAAGAAGCTCTGTACCTGGCGAAGAAAGAGGGCGATCTTGACAGGGCTTTTTCCCGTCTCGTCGCAGAACCTTCATTGTCGGTCGAGCGTTGCCTGCTTAAGCGAGACCTGTTGAATGGGATACGCTTCCCCCACACGGTGAAAAGTTTCTGGGACATCGCAGCCTCCGTGAAAGGGAGTGACGTCTGGCGAGAAATTCCTGAGAGCGGAGAGGTCGGGATTCAGTCCGGCGAGCAAAGGCTTGATGAACTCCAGGGAGTCATCAAGGGTCTTGCGGACCACTATCGGAAATTCCCCGTCGATGGACCGGAGGAACGAAAACTCCGCCGTGATACGTTCAACCAGTTGCGCGAGAATCTCTATCGGTCTTTCAAGGAACGTGAACATCCTCTGGTATCGGTGATTCTGGCAGGCTCCTCGTCTTCAGGTGACATGGAGAAGACGTTTGGCGCCCTTCTGCGCAATACCCAGGAGATTCCCTTCGAGGTGATTGCCGTTTTACAACCCGCATCTGACACCGTATTACGAAACGCGATGCTGGATGCCGGTGTGCTGATCGTGCCAGGCTCGGATACCCTCACGGCTGGTATCAACAAGGCGGCGACAAAGGCCAAAGGGTTTTACCTGGTGGTTCTCGAGGCGGGTGTGGAACCGGAAGAGGGTTGGCTGCAGCCGCTGCTGTCGACCGTTTTTCAGGAAGCGAACGCGGGGATCGTGGGCGGTTTGGTCCAAAGCAACGCAATGAACATTCAACACGCTGGCATTGCTTTCGACAACAATTCAAAAGCCGTTTACCTCCACAAAGGCGGACCTCTTGTTCTCAGCCACATTCACAAGCGACGCCCCTACCAGGCAGTCGCCGGAGGCATGGTTCTCGGTTCGAAAGCAGTCTGGAGCGAACTCCACGGACTTGACGATGGATTCGACGATTCCGTCGAGAACGCTGTCATCGATTTCTGCCTGCGTGCACGGGAAAAGGGTGTTCGCGTGATCTATGAACCCAAGGCGAAAGCCACTCGGAACGTTCAGGAATCCATCACGTCCGTGGTGCACCCTCATTTCGTCCGCAAATGGCGCGATCGCATCGTCCCGGACCTCGAACTGTACGCGCGGATGGACGGATACCGTGTTGTTTCCAGCAAACAGGGGGTCCGGCTGGTCCCGATTGGCCCCATGATCAAAGGAGATAAGGAGGCGACGATGGATACCTCCTCAGCTTCGTCAACGTCGCATGTGATCAAAATCGATGAAACGGAGGTTGATCACAAGGAAAACGATCTGGCGTCATTGTTGACTCGGGCTGAGACGTTGATGAGCGATGGACGTTTTGATATCGCGGAAGAAACGTTGATGCAAGGGCAACATCAGGTGAACGGAAATGTAAGTGCCAGGGTGATCTACTGGACGCTCCTCGGCGACAGCAAGTTCCGGTTGAACAAGACCGAGGATGCATACAGCTGCTACAAGAAAGCCGTAAAAGATGACCCCAGCGCGGAACGTGCCTGGATCGGCATCGCGACCTACCATCTCGTTAAGGGGGAACTGGATAAGGCGGAAGACCTCTTCCGTCGGGTGATCGGTCTCAACGATGCGAGCACACGAGGCCACCTCGGCCTGGGAAACGTCTGCCTGCGTCGCGGCCAGCCCGCTGATGCACTTCCGAATTTCATCGAAGCCTCCCGTCACGATCCTGGATACCGTCCGACCATCGTCGGTCTCGTTGCGGCGGCTGTCCAATCGGAGCAGATGCAGGAAGCGCTCTCTCCGCTTCAGCAGTACTTGCAGATCCATCCTGAGGACAATGAAGCCCGGTTCCATTACGCGGCAATCCTCTTCGGGAACCAGGACAACGAGCACGCAAAGCAAGAGGCGATGAGAGTGCTTCAGGTGAAACCCGATCACCAGGGAGCACGCCAGCTCCTCGACAACCTTTCCAGAAATCGGGATGCGTCCTGACCGCCGTTGAGCGGGAGGGAGAACAGATGACGAGAACCCGCGAGATTTGTCTCATCCAGCTCGCTCGATTTGGCGACCTGATCCAGACGTCACCGTTTCTTCAACTCCTTCGGGAGCAGGAGCCGGATGCGAGAATCTCGATGTTCACCGATTCGCGGGTGGTAGACGCCGGCCGGTTGCTGGATGGCGTGGATGACGTGTTCGGAATCGATCTCGCGGGTGTACTGAAAAGATTAACCGGAAACCTCGTAACGGATTACAAAAATCTGAACGGTTGGGCGAAGACCTGGCAACAGAATCTCGTCTACGACCGTTTGATCCTTCTGAATCACGGGACGATCCCTGCGGCGATTTCCACCTTTTTCACCACCATTCTGCGGGAAGGGCCGATGCACGGCACGGCGTTTGACCGTCCGCATCGCTTCTTACAGGCTGTTCTGGCTGACAGGTGGTACAATCCGATCCATCTCAGTGAGATTTGGGCAGCTTACGCACCTCCAGGATTTCCTGTTCCGGTACCACGGTTAACCTCCAAAAAGTCCGGCACATCCTTTGCGTTTCTAACGACAGGAAGACTCACAAAAGGCAATAAAAACAAGATATTTGCAGCTAATCTCGGGGCGGGTGCGGCAGGAAGGCGAATGTCTAAGGAAAACCTTGCCGATCTCGTTCGCTATCTGTTGAAAAACACCAATGGCCAGGTGGTGCTGGTTGGTCTGAAAGAGGATATGGACAAGGCTCTTCAGATCGTTCAGGCGATACCAGATAATGACAGGAATCGAATTATTGATCTATCTGGAAAAACGACACTTAGTGAGCTGGCAGAGGTGTTGAAAGCGGTCGATGTGCTGATCTCGACGGATACAGGCACATTGCAGCTTTCTTCGGCAACGGGAACAAAGTCAGTCGGACTGTTCTTTTCAGGAACAAATCCTTTGGAATCAGGAGCATACAGTCCGAATGCAGTGGCTGTTGTCAGGCGTGACAGTCCGATTCCGGGTTTGCTGCCTTCGCGCGATGATATGATCCTCGCGGCAAAGATTGCGATTCACATGATTGAGAATCAATCCCTGGAGGATCTGGGCGATGAAAACGATGCCTGTACTGTCCTGGTGGCCCGATCTGCGCCTGTGGGTGTCGAGTACTCCCCCTTGCGTCCAGGCAGGATGGAACCTGTGGGGAAGGGCCGACGATGGCTTCCTCTGCTCAGGCACCTCCTCTGGGGCGGAGAACAGGCCGGCGGCACCATCCAGGAGAACACGAACGCCTCAACGGACGTTTTCGACGATGACGATATCCTCCGTCTGAAGAAACTGCTGGAGGAGATCATGCAGAACCAGGGAAAACAGCTCGATTCCTGGGATGAAGAAACCCGTTGGCTGGCTCACGTCATCGCGGCATTTCCAACTGAGACCGCACGATGGATTGCCAGCGGGACGGAGAAACATGCGGGGAGGATTTACGCATGAGTATTGCGAACAGGGAAATGGCTTCACCATTGACGGCTGACATCAAGCCAAACGGTGGGCTTCGACGTGTAACGACGACACCCTGGGCGGTGTTTGTCCACTCCTCCCCGATCTACGTGACGAGCGATCTGCCGGTTCGTTATCGCCGGGGACGGCCGACATCTCATCGGAACGGGGCTCCCCACAGGCGGGGGATGAGGTTACCGGACGATTACCCGTACGCGAACAGGCGCTGGAGCGAACGTCTTCGAGCGTTGCGCGCCGTTCGCCATGACGTTGGGGTATTCTCATGAAGCTTCTGCTGCTCAACGACACATTTTTCGGTTCGACGCTCGAACGTCGCGACATCCAGATTCTGCGTGTCGGTCCGGGCGCCGGAAACGACATCTGTTTCGATCCGGAACGTGACAATCTCCGCGAAGTGCTTTGTCAGGCTGGCTTCCGCCCCGATGTTGTCCTCCAGATTGACAGCATCGACCAACGTGTCTTTTTCAACGGCCTCGAGGACATCGACGCTCCGCGCGCGTTCTACGCCATCGACAGTCCGATCAACGAGTTCTGGCAGGCATCCTGGGCCCATCATTTTGACAGAATATGGGTAGATCAGAAAGCGACCTGCGACCGGATGGTCAGCGAGGGAATCACCTGGGCGGAATGGCTGCCCCTCGCCGCAGATGAAACGATCTATCACCCTCCGGTCGACGATGCGGAACGGGATCTTGACGTCGTTTTCGTGGGGACAATCGATCCTGAACGCCGTCCGAAACGGTCGGCAATTCTTTTCCGTTTGAAACAGATTTCAGACCTGACGGTCATTGACGGCAAGGGTAAACGGTCCGTCCCCGCCGGCGAAGTCGCCGATGTCTACAGGCGTGCGAAGATTGTCCTCAACGAGCTTCTGTTCGACGGCGTCAATTTGCGGACTTTTGAAGCGATGGCCTGCGGCGCGATCGTTCTCACCGAAGAGGGAAGGGGCGAGGGAGATCTCTTTGCGGACCTGGATGTCATGCGGACGTTCAACTCACACAACCTGGAATCCGTCGTTGCAAAACTGCTTTCCGATCCACGCGAGCAGGAGCGTCTTTCCAAGGATAGTGCAGAGGTAATCCGCGACAGCCATCTCGTTTCCCTTCGTGCGCGGCATGTTCTGAACCAGCTTGATGAACTGAAAAAGCGCAATGAACGCGACACTCTGTTCTCCGAAGTTCAATCGAAGTGGGGTGTCTGGCGTGCGGGGATGAAATGGGAAAAGGTTCGCCCCACGGCGATTGTCGCGCAAGAATTTCTCGCGGCACACCTGAACCAAATGACCCTTGCACAGAAGGTGGAATTGTTTGAGGCCACCGGGAACGGTCCCCAGGCGCTTGAGTTGCTGCTCGGACCGTTCAGGGAAAATTGTCTTGACGACGACATGATCCCCGTCCTCGCCGCACTCGCTTTGGTACAGGGAAAGATCGATCTCGCGGGGGACGTGCTCGGCGTGAGAAATGCATCAGCCTCCGACCTCCACGTCGCCATTGGCAACCGCCTGTACCATGATGGCAAGGATCTTACACCCGGATTCAACCGTGCCGCGGGACCAGTCAGCGCTTGGAGTGCGTTTGAACATTACCAGCGGGCGTTCACGCATGACGAAAATAACCTTGCTGCCCTCGAGGCGATGGATCGCATTCTCGAGATTCACCACAATTCCGAAATGATGCTTCCGCTTTGGCAAACCTGGCACGCCCGTCATCCCAGGGATCCGGAAGCGATCCGCCGCTTCATCAACCGGGCCAAAAGTGGTTACCTCAACCTGCAGGCGGATTCTCGCGAGGGGAGGAGTGCGGAGCGCCCTTTCTCCAGCAGCTCCGCGCGTTCAATCGACCGGACGCAATCCGATGGCCAGACAGCAAGGAACCGAACGTGACTTTGGCGAATCCCATCCTGGAGAAGAACCTCGCGGTTCTGCGTAAACGGGGACAGGTTCATCTTGTTGACACCCTGGCTTCGTTCGCGATCTCTGATAGGGTAGAGGCAAGCCTGGCCCGCAATGGTCAACCCACGCTCAAACTCAATGGGCAGGCGATTCACAGCGTCTACAATCCCGACCGGGAAGCTTCCACGCTCGCCGAAAAACTGTTCAGCGGTCTTGACCCTGAAAAACCGGTCGTGCTTGTGGGTGGCGGTTTCGGGTATATCGTCCAGCACGCAAAGAACCGATTGAAAAATGCAAGGATCGTTCTCGTCGAACCGGTGCCGGACGTTCTCGCAATGATTGTCCACACCTCTGACGTAACGGAGCTACTCACGGCCTGTGAAGTGGCATCCGGGAAGACCATTCCCGCGCTCGTCGAAAGCGTCCGTTCGATACTCGGTGATGATGCGAAGGACGCTCAAATCGTCGTACTCCCGGCGAGCCGGGAAGCTGCACCGCATGAAGTGGATGCATTCGTACGCGCCATGCAGCCCAATGAAGCAACTGGATCACACACCGGCAACCTTCGCATCCTGCTTGTCGGGCCCGTGTATGGCGGCAGCCTTCCGATTACCGGCTATGTCCACAATGCGCTGAAGAAACTTGGCCACACTGTGGAATGGCTTGATTTTTCACCGCTGCATTCAAGCGTTCAGTTCTTCGACGGATTGACCAGCGATTCCGGCCATCGCATCGCCCTGCAGGGCCAGTATACGCACCTGATGGCACAGGCGGTTCTTGCTCGTGCCCAGGTCTTTCAGCCTCAAATCGTGTTCTTCATGGCGCAGTCGCCCGGCACGCCGGACGTCCTGAACGAGTTGCGCAAGGCGGGAATTCCGACAGCTATCTGGTTTGTCGAGGACGGACAACTGTTTGATTACGGTGTCAAAATGGCGCCGCATTATGATGTCTTCTTCCACATTCAAGACGATTCGTTTGCTGATCGTCTTGCAAATGCCGGGGCTCGTCATATCCATTACCTGCCTTTAGCGGCCGATCCGGACGTCCACCGGCCGCTGGAACTGACAAGCGAGGAGAAGGCCGAATTTGGAAGTGACTTGAGCCATGTCGGAGCCGGCTATCCGAACCGTCGGAAATTCTTCCCGGCGCTTCTCGATTACGATTTCAAACTTTGGGGTAGTGATTGGGATCAGCCCGGTCCCCTCGGCCGGATTCTCCAACGGAATGGAGCTCGAGTTTCCACGGAAGATTCCGTGAAAATCTTCAACGCCAGCAGGATCAATCTGAATCTTCATTCAGCAACTCACATCGATGGCGTGAATCCGGACGGTGATTTCATCAATCCGAGGACGTTCGAACTGGCGGCCTGCGGTGCGTTTCAGCTCGTCGACCAAAGACTCCTGTTGAACCGTGTCTTCACTCATGGCAAAGAGATTATCACCTTCAGCAACCTCCGTGATTGCCGGGAAAAGATCGACTATTACCTGAACCATCCGGATGAGGCAAAAACAGTCGCTGAAGCTGCCCGGAAGGTGGTGCTCACGCAGCACACCTATGTTCACCGGATGAGGGAAGCGATCGGCATGATTCTCGACACCTGCCACGTTCCTGAAAGCCGTGTGAAAGAGAATACCGTCGCTGCTCTGGTCGAGGAAGCGGGTGATGACGTGGAACTCGTGAACCTGTTCAAACGGATGGGACAACCTGAAGATGAGCTGACCCTCCAAAACCTTGCGGAGCGGATTCGGCACGAAGAGGGGGAGTTGAATGAGACTGAGGCGATTTTTCTGCTGATGGATGAATTCCATTCATGGGCCAAGGAAAAAGGAGTCGTATGAACGTTCTCCTGATCAATCTGGCGCGCATGGGCGATCTCGTGCAGATAACATCCGTATCCCAGGGACTGAAAGAGGAACTGGGCGCCCGGGTGACTCTGCTCGCCCCGTCCCGCTATGCGGAATTCGCGCAAAGATTGGCAGGAGTCGACGAAGTCTTCAGCATTGATGATACAAACCTTTCGCAGAATAGTGCTTTCGAATCGTCCGCGATCTATGCCGATCCTCTGTTAAGGCAGTGCGTGGCAACTCTGAACTCACGTTCCTTCAACCTCGTCATCAACCTCACTCACGACGAGCTTTCCACAGCCCTCGCCGTCGCAGTGGGTGCCCGGACGATTCGAGGACGATTTGGGCAACCCGGCTATATCCAGGTTCGAGGTGATGCTTTCCGCTATTTCTATGCAATCCTTGAGCACCGGGAGATGAACGGAATCAATCTGTGTGACATCTATCGAATCGGAGCCGGGATCAAGACTGGCCACCGTCCCGTTTCAATGACTCTGCTTCCGGAGGATCTCGTCGCGGTACGCAGAAGGATTGGCGCAACGGCACGGCCCACGATCCTCCTGCATCCCGGCGCAAACCATCCGCACCGCAGATGGCCGGCAGAGAGCTATGGAAAGCTGGCTTCGCTGCTCAGGTCCGAAGGTGCGGAGGTTCTCGTACTTGCCGGACCCGGTGAGAATGAATTGGCATCGGCGGTGGAACGGGCATCGCAGGGAACCGCGCGTGTGATTCCGGGAGCTGTGCCCGCCGAGCTGCTGCCCGCACTGATGTCACAGGCCGATCTGGTAATCACCAACGACACCGGACCCCTGCACATCGCCGCTGCGGTTGGAACTCCAACCCTTTCACTGTTCCTGGCGATGGCGCGTCCTCAGGATACCGGACCTTATGCACCCGGCCAGTTGATCTTCGAGACGCTCGAGAACTGCCATCCCTGTCCGGAGCACCATACATGCGATTCCGTGGTGTGCGGCCAGTCGATCCCCGTGGAAGCGGTTTTCGCAGCTGCGCGTGTCCGTCTGAACGGCGCCATGCCAACATCAATGGACTTTCAGGCATATGGTGGTCGTTACCGGGTTATGGTTACACAGTGGGATGCGAACGGGATGCTGGCGCTTCATGAAATCCATCAATCCGCGCCCAAACCGGAAGGAATTGATTCCAGTGAAACGTGGACGCCGTTCTGGCTTGCGCTGTTTGACGGACAATTACCCACACAGGATCAACTTCGTCTGATTCAAGGCATGATGGGAATCGATGACCAGCGCGCACTGCTCGCGGTCGCTACGCTCTGCGAAGGAATTCTCGCTCGCTTGAACGGCGAGGATCTTAGAGATGGAAATGGAAATCTCTTGAGTGTGTCCATCCTTGAAGATATCGCGTTGCAGGAGGAGAATCGGTCGAATTCAGTGAAACCCATCCTGTTGCCATTCCGCCTTGAACGGGAAGCGCTCTATGCTCGTGGCGTCGATGTCGTTCGCCGGGAGGCGAAAAGCCGTTTCACACGCTGGATCCGGGCACTCACCGCGTTGAGCCCCGATGCCGTCCGCGAGGAGGTGGCGGCATGAAACGTCCAGTGGCGATCCTCAACATGACCCGGATGGGTGACTTGCTGATGACAGGGCCGATGCTGCATCGTCTGCGCGAAGAATGGCCCGGTCACGAGCTCCATCTGATCGCGGTGGAGGGATTCCTGCCCATCGCGTCAGGCATGGATGTCGACAGAGTAATTTCCATCGATTTTAACAAGCTGACGACCCTCGCGGTGGACGCCGGTCAAGGCCATAAGTGGAATCTTGCGAGCGTGCTGGAGGAATTCCGCCAGGCGATCCGTGAACTGCAAGCCATCGACTATGAGGCGATCTACAACATCAGCCACACACGGATCAGCGCAATTGTTGCCACGATGCTCAATGGGAGTGTTCACGGCGGCCTGCATCTCGACAGGGAAGGGTTCAGGAGAATCGAGGGGCGTTGGGCTCGCAACTGGTTTTCCGGCAACCTGAACCGCGGAGTGAACCCCTTCCACCTCGTCGACATGAACATCGGAATCGCTGGTGGAGGCTATTTCCAGGCGGAAAAACGCAAGCTCCATTACCGTGTGTCAGGCAAAGCACGACGGGAATGCAACGAGATCCTTGAATCCAAGGGGATCGATCAACATACCCGGGTGGTTGCCGTTCAGGTGGGTGCGTCCGCAGACGACAAACGATGGGAGCCTGAGAAATTCGGGCGAGTCGCTTCCATACTGATGAAAAAGTCAGGCGTCCGGCCTGTGTTTGTCGGCACGGAAACGGAACGGGAATGGGCTGAGACCGCGGCAATCGTCGCCGGTTCGGGGGCGGTAGTTCTGGCGGGGGAAACCTCGCTTCCAGTTCTCGCGGCTCTTCTCGAGCGCAGCTCGATGCTGATCACCAATGACACCGGTACGATGCACCTCGCTCAATCAGTGGGCACTCGTTCGCTCGACATCACTCTTGGGGCGGCTCTGTCCGACGAAACCGGACCCTATGGAGCGGGCAATGTGATCATCGAACCGGACATCGCCTGCTTCCCCTGCAGATTCGACACTATCTGTCCACACTACAATTGTCACAGCCATATCACTCCAGAGTTAGTGGCGAAAGTGGCGCAAGCAATGCTCGAGAATCATTCGCTCGCAGACAGCGTCGAAGCCACAGAATCGAACGGTGTGCATCTCTGGACAACCGGATTCGATGCTGATGGATGGTGGCGCAAAACACCGCTGAACAGCAAGAGGTTGCAGGTCAAAGATGTTATCCGTGTGTGTTACCGGGAAGTACTGAAAGCCGATCTGGAATCCGGTATCCGTCCCCATGGTGCCAATCCGTCGCTGGTTAAAACGGAGATGAAAGCCTACGATTCGAGGGGTATCGATCTGGCGGACGCTCTGATGTTCGATGTCAAAATGGGCATGAAGCTGCTTGATGAGGCCGAGGTTGCAATCGGTCTGGCGGAGAATATCCTCACGGCTTCCGCGGACGCAATGAACAAGGTGGACAACCTTCTGCGGTACAGCCGGGAGCTGGCGAACGTTGATGAGCGGATTCTGCAAAATTACATGCACAGCGACCTATGGTCGCCGGTGATGGCGCTGTTCCGTTTCGATTTGGAGAACATCCCCACGGAAGGCCTCGAGGATCAATCGCGCAGCACGCTTGATCTGCACCGGAGAATGAAACGTCTCGTGTCATCGATGCTGCAGCTGATCTCTGAGATTTCAGGAATGACGGCTGCAAAAGGGGACTCGTCCAGACAGATTGTGGAATCGAGGGGTGCCTTGCCGAGACAAGCGTTGAACAGCTACGAAGCTTTCCGCCGCCCGAGAATGCGCGGCGAGCGGTTGAACGTTGTACTGCCGACAAGCGGCTACTACCTGCAACAGGAAATCGCCACGGCGTTGACTCGCCTTGGTCACCGGGTCCATCCGCTGCCTTTCGAAGGCAGGGACGATGTGATCGAACGATTGTTGATGCTGAGCAGGGAAGCGGACCTGCTGATCACTGTGAATCACCTTGGCTTCGATCAGCATGGAGAACTTGCGAACCTTCTCGATCGCATCGAATTGCCTTACATCTCATGGTTCGTGGATCGTCCCGCGTTCATCCTCCTCGATCACACGATCGGCGCAATGGACAACGCCATGATCGCCACCTGGGAACAGGCCACCATCGAGGAGATCCGATCCTACGGCTTCGAAAAGGTGATCTACCTGCCGCTGGCAACAGACGAAAAACGTTTTACCCCGAATGGACGGGGAGTCGAAGGCGGAGCCCTTCGCTGGGTGGCCAACTCGATGGTTTCGGCATGCAGGGAATGGCAGGAAAAAGCGTCCCTCTATGACGGCAATCCACTGCTCGACAGAGCTGTTGCCCTACAGCGAACGGGACGGCTTGAACCCATGGAAGTCCTGGCGGCGGCGGCTTCTGCGGAGGGGATTGACATTCAGGGCTGGGACCACCGCAGAAAACTGACATCAGCCTCGGCGATTGCACTGACGGCGACTCGCGAATTGCGCAGGGATCTTTCACAGGAAGCCTCGCCGTTGGGGTTGCAGATCTACGGCGATCCAGGTTGGGAGGAACTCGCAGCTCAGGCGATTCGCCGGCCTCCCGTTGAGTATCCACGCGGTCTCGCGGAAGTGTATCGCAATGCGGTCCACCTGAATGTGACAAGCTATCAGATGCCAACCGCAGTCAATCAGCGGGTCTTCGACGTTCCCGCAGCCGGTGGCATTTTGATCACGGACAACCAGGAGGCGCTCGGCGACCTGTTCGAACCGGAAAGCGAATGCTTCGTTTTCACCGAACCCACTGAAATCAAAGAAAAAATCATCTGGATACGGAAGAACCCGGAAGACGCAGAAAAGCGGTCGATCCGGGCGCGGCAAAGAATTCTGGACGAACACACATACACACACAGGATGCGGACGCTTCTTGAACAGGCTCGCATGCATGTTTTCAGCGCTTCCGTGTCTACAGCAGGAGGAGAAGTACGATGAACGTGATCGTGGATGGCAAGTCGGTGGATCTGCCACTCGAGGGACAGAACACGATCGGGGATGTTGTCGGCCTTGTGTCCAGTGACCTGGATACAAAGCGGCGAATCATCAGGGTGATCGTCGATGGACAGGACATCACCGGTCAGGCGCAGGCTCACATGCAGGCCATGAACGGAGCGAAAACGATTGAGATTACAACCGGCCTTGCATCCGAACTCGCACTCGAAACTATTGACGGTATCAAGGAATTCCACAATGCGCTCGAGTTGGAGTTGAACCGGGCCGCGGACGAATTCCGGATGGGCAACACCTTGAAATCCAACGAGATGTTTGCTCGTTGCGTGGACGGCCTGCAAATCCTGCTGCGCACCACCATTTCGGTGGCTAACCTGCTCCAGGTTGACAGCAAGGATATCAATGCGGGTTCGCACAAGATGAGCGATGTGACCCAAAACATCTCGAACGTGCTTGAGGAACTGATCAACGCTCAGGTCAATCGTGATTCGATCCTGATCGCCGATCTCATCGAGTACGAACTTAAACCTCTCTTGGACGATTGGCAGGATGCCCGTGAAAATCTTCGCAGGATCGGAAAGGCGGCCTGATGTCACCCGATTCCCCACAGAACAAGGAGCAGATCCTCGGTGAACTGCTGTCTATCACGGAAAAAGCGGTTCGAGCCGCAAGGATCGATCATCGGCCGGAATTGCAGAGCCTGTTGAATCGGCGTGAGCGCCTTCTGGCAATGCTTTGGAACTTTGATCCCGACCTGCCGTTGCCTTCGTTCGAAGAGGGGAATATCGGCAACGTTCAACCCTCGCTGACGAATCGGGAAAAGTCGTTGCTGAAGAAAGTAACGTCGTTAGATAACAAACTCTTAACGCACATGCACTCCAGCAGGGAGCGGCTTCTGGTTGAGCAGAATGACCTGCGGCGGGGTGAACGGGTGATCTCCGGCCTGCGCCATCTTGCAAGAGATGGCAAAACAGGGGGAAAAAGAGTGGATATACGAGGTTAAGTACCTGTTCTTTTACAAGCTGCAGACGCAGTGCGAGAATTACGCAATGTGAACGGTTGATGCGAACCTTCATCGTTCGGGTTGTACTCCAGCGAACATGAAAGTCCCGCTCAAGGTTTACCCCATAGTTGCCGATAGAGGCAATAGCAAGGGATTCCTCTTCGGGACATAGTGCAAGGAGGTGCAGCATGAGTACTCGCATTAACCACAACATCCTCGCACTCACCGCCCAAAGGAATATCTATCGAACCCAGTTAGATCTGGACAGCGCGCTCACGCGGCTTTCCTCGGGTTTGCGGATCAACTATTCCTGGGACGACCCTGCGGGGTTGGCGGTGAGCGAGAGATTCCGTGCCCAAATCTCCTCCATGGTAGAGGCGGAACGGAATGCAAATTACGACGTCAATCTTCTGGCTACAGCGGAAGGTTCCCTGCAGACGATTGACAACACTCTTTCACGTATGCGTGCATTGTCGATCCAGGCGTCCAACGGCGCGTTGGCATCCCAGGACCGAGCTTCGCTGGATGAAGAATTTCAGCAACTCTCGTCCGAAATCACGCGTATTGCAAACACCACGAATTACAACGGCTTGTATCTGCTGAGTGGGGACTATTCCACGAATGGAATCAAGTTCCACATCGGCACGTACAACGTGAGTGGCCAGGATTACTACTACGTCACGTTGAACAACATGGGCGCCAGCGCCCTCGGGCTGACAGGGCTGAACCTGCTGAGCACACTCAGTGCCCAGAACTCGATCGCTTCGCTGGATGCTGCAATCAACACCAAGGATACCGAGCGTACACGCATCGGATCGCAAGTATCGCGTCTGCAGAACACGATCATGAACCTGCAAATCGCCAGGGAGAATGCTTCGGCTTCGGAGTCGACCATCCGTGATGCGGATATCGCAAACGAGATGAG
>JAZDLX010000116.1:0-23402 GCA_043801585.1 bacterium
CGTATCCCCGCCGTTGTTAAGCGATGGCCAACTGCCCGGTACGAGCACGATGACGCCCGGTGGCAATCCCGGCCAGGTGAGCAGCAACGAGTCCGCCGCCAGAACCATTACGCTGTCCGGTTCCAGAAAAGACGACGCGGACCGAATGCGTCCTTTGGTCCCCGAGGCATCCGAAAGAACCCACTGCACTAATGGAACGGCATGAACGCTCCGGTTGACGATTTCCACCCATTCCACGTCCACCATCGAGGGCGGATCCGGCATCACCTCCACGATGCGAAGCGTTCCCACCGGATAGGGCAGCTCGACCGCCAAACTCAACGAATCGTTCGCGGGGCGATCATCCGGCGGCGTCAGCCAAAGCTCCAGCAAATACCCGCCACCCGGACAGCGAGGAAACTCCCAGCCGGTCACCAGCACCTCGCTAACCTCGAGAGCGGTGATCTCCGTCGCATCCTCCACCTCCGTGGCCCCCAGGGTGTCCGCGAGATGGACGTGCAGCAAACGGCCAAGCTGCGATACTCCGGTACCGAAATTGCGCACATGCACGGTCAACGTGAGGAGCGAATCCCTCCCGGCAGCCACTCCCACGTAGGCCGTGTCAAGCGCCAGATCGTGCGGGAGCGGCGTGACACTGTTGACATATCCCGGCGTTCCCCCCTGCGAGGAGAACGCCCAGTTGTCGTCCCCTTCACCACCGTTGGGATCGATCCGTTCCTCGCTCACTCCTCCCGGCGGATTCGGCCGGTAGGTTCGGGAAGAGACCGTTGAACCCGTCCGGTTGATCAGTCTCACGGTCTGTGAAACGGAATTGCTCAGGCCGCCCGATCCAATGGCGGCATCGTCCACGGAAAGGCGGAGTGCTTCGTCCGGAATCCGTCCGGCGTACAGCTCGTTCCCGTCGCTTCCATAGCCGCTTTCGAGGATGATCGCATACCCGCCCGCGGACAATGTCATGTTGACACCGTCCGGCTTGGGGCGAAGCGTATCCTCGCCGTTGTCGTTGGCGATCAGCCAATCGTGCAGATCGACCGCCAGCAAACCGGCGTTGAACAGTTCGACGTATTCGGTGTAGGTGTCCGTTCCTTCGGGATTGGCCATGATTTCGTTAATCACGACCTGGGCGTGCAATTGACAAGGAAAGCCGACGGCGAGAAGAAGAGCTCCCACCATTGACGGTGCTGGAGGAATACCCGTCAGGAAAGGTCTACGAAGAGAACTCTTCATACCGCTGGATGACCGTATAGTGAGAATATCGTGCCCATCTCACGCTAGAGTTGAGACGGATGTTGCATGAGCGGCGTCCCGCAGAGCGATCTCAACAAATCGATTCATGAGAGCTGAAAAATCAAGTCCGGAGGCCGCCGCGGCCATGGGAACAAGTGAGAGATCCGTCATTCCGGGCAGTGTGTTGACCTCCAGAAAGTAGAGTGCCCCATCATCACGCAACTTCCAGTCCACTCGTGCGATGTGGCGGCATCCCAGTTCTGCGAAGATCATTTCGGACATTTCACGGGCCGGTAGTTCGGACTCCTCGGGAATCGGGGCTGGACAGATGTACTCCGTCTCACCCTGCGTGTATTTGCGCGTGTAATCGTAAAGTCCGGTCTTCGGACGGATCTCCAGCACCGGCAATGCTTCTCCGTCGAGAACGGTGACGGTCAATTCACGGCCCGGAATATACTCTTCGATCAGGGCATCGTCGTTCCAGGAATGCGCCTGATGAACCGTTTTGCAGAAAATGTCAAGTTTATCGGTGATCGCAAGCCCCACCGTCGACCCGGCCGTATTGGGTTTGACCACCACCGGTAAAAACAGGTCCTCCCCCGGGAGTCGAGCGAAAACCGCTTCCGGGTCTTCCCCGCGCCGAACCAGTTTGCCATAGGGGATGCGGATGCCGTTATGCAGGGCCACCCCACGTGTCATCCACTTGTTCATGGCCAGTGCGCTTGCCAGCGGTCCACTACCCAGGTAGGGAAAACCGTGCAACTCGAGCAGGGATTGGATGCGACCATCCTCTCCCCAACCTCCGTGCAGGATGGGCACAACGAGATCCGGCGATTCGGCGATCAGAGTGTCGATGAGCAACCGCCATCCCCGGGCGTCGAGGTGGGATTCACGGACTTCTTCGTCCGTGGCCATTCCGGGACGGCCGTCGAAGAATTCGACTGTTGCATCAACCACCCTGGAGGGGTTGGCGGTGTCCATCTTGCGAACATCGTGACCCGCCTTCGCGAGACCGCGAGCCACGGCATCGCCCCCCCTTAACGAAACGCGCCGTTCAAAAGTCTCCCCCCCGCACAGCACCAGCACTTTCGCCATCTCCGGCCTCCTCAATCTTCTCTCATTCATCAGAGGAAGACTGGTTGTCTGCGACCTTCACGATCATCAGGGTCAAATCATCCTGGGCCGCTCGTTCATCTCCCGCGTAAGATCGAACCTCTCTGAGCACGCTGTCCACAATCACCCAGGGATCCTCGTCGCGTCGACGCTTCAGTACATCGATAATTCGCTGGCTTCCGAATTCAAAGTCCTTCTCATCCATGGCTTCCGTCAAGCCATCCGAGTAGATCCCCAGCAGGTCTCCGTTTTTAAGTAGAACGGAACCCTCTTCGTAGGTTGCATTCGGTTTCACGCCGAGCAGCAGTCCGCCCGTGGAAAGTTTTTCCACACGTCCATCCCGCAACAGAATGGGGGTATCATGACCAGCGTTGACATAGGACATCGTCATGGTAACGCAATCGATTTTTGCAAGGAAACAGGTAATGAACATTTCAGGCGTCGAATTGCGCCAGATCTGGCGGTTCAGTTCCGCAGTCACAGCCGAGAGTGAAATCTTCTGCATGCTCAGCACATGCAGATTTGCCTGCAGGTTGCTCATCAGAATCGCCGCACCCACTCCCTTGCCGGAAACGTCTCCGAGTGCGAGCATGATACCCTGATCCTCGATCTGAAAGGCGTCGTAATAATCGCCCCCCACCTCCAGGGCAGGATCGGAACGTGCGGCAATTGTCAGCCTGTCGGTGGACGGCAGGGTCGAGGGAAGAAGCTGCAACTGGATCTGTCGGGCGATCTGGATTTCCCGTTCGAGTCGCTCTTTTTCGCCAACCTCGATGATCATCCGCTTCAGATCCGCCGTCATCCGGTTGAAACTCGCTGCAAGTTCCCCCAATTCATCGCGGCTGCGGACTTCGATCACCGTGTCGAGATCTCCTCGGCGTAACCGTTCCGTCCCTGTCCTCAGGGATGTAACAGATGATGTGATGGTCCGTGTAATCCCGAAACCCAGAACCGAGGAGAAAATGACGGCCAGCAGAAACATGATTCCGAGGACGAGGATCACCAGCAGGGTCACGTAGTTGACTCCCGATGCGGTGTAGAGCGATCCGAAGAGTCCTGCGAGCGAGGTGCTCACGGTGATCAGGCCGAGTGTTTGCGTCGAGACACCGTCGCTGCGGGGCCAACTCTGGAGTTCCGTGAATCCATGATAGAGATGGCGGTGAAACAGATCCTCTGTTTCGCTGGTAAAGGTTTTAATCGCCTGCATGTTCCGCCAGAGTGGATCCTCGAACTCGGAGAATTCAGCGCGAACATCGCCTGTATTCGTCCTGCCGATCGAAAGACTGGAGTAGGGTGTTACCTTGACTTCCACTCCCACCAGTGATGAATACTCCTTCAAGGTGCGCTCGTTCAACGGCCTCAACGCAACATTCACGATTGACGACCCGGGAATACGCATCAGGGCTGCAGCGTATGCAGTCCGGCCGTTCCCCATCGGAAGAATACCATGCCGCGCCATCGTCGTGTCCGACCATCCGGGAAACGCAGGGAGTGTATCGGGAAGTGCCCAAAGCGCCGGTGACCGTGACAAAAGCACCCACACCTCGCGAGGAGCAGTTGATGTCGTGTCCCGAACGGACAAACCCTCCGGTTCCGCCTGGGTCGTTGCGAGTGGAATCTCCCCCGACGCCCCCTGCATTGTGATTCCACCTGTCGGAATACTTTTCGGGGTCGGGGGGGGTGGCACTTTTTCCGCCTGTTCTATCAGCACCCGAGAGTAGAATCCCGCTGCGACACTGTCCGCCGGAGCGAACGTATCGATTCGACGTTGAAATAATGCCGTCTCCAGCCCCTCAAGGTCGTCGTAGATGAGATTCCTTACCATCCGCGCGCGCATGGTTCCGATTCCCAGATAGACGGTGAGCGCGAGCAGCAGAAGTAGCAGGATGCCTGGAATGATTGTGCTGAACATGTAGGTCAGCGCAAGCTTCAGCGAGATGGGAATGCGCAAACCGAAATTACCCTGGAAAAAAGCGGCGGCGATGCGCAACGGAACCATCACCCAATAGAGCGCCAGGTAACGTTGAACGATAATAAAAAGTGGACTATAGACAAGATCGTTAAGATCGGAAACTCCGCTAGGGATGATGGATGTGACGACATTCTCCGGATAGGTCATCTGCGTATGCGCTGCGAAGACGATCATCGCCAGGGGAGCCATCACGAGTAGTCCGATCGCGGACCATCCCCATTTCCCCGTCAACTCATCCATCCACCCCAGCGGGACGGCAACAAGAATCACGTAAAGGCCTGCAATCCAGATCAGCAAGGGAGGGGATTCGAAGAAAGCCAGGGCTGCGGTGAGCACAAAAGCGATCACAACCCTGCGGCGGCGGCGCATCCAGAGCGAACCACCAAGGCGGATAACGCTCCACAGGTTCCAGGCAATACCGATGGCCAGGACGACTCTCGTGAGCAGCAGCCAGCCGATTCGCCCGGCTATCACCAGGTCAATAGCGATCTGCGCGGAAAGGACGGAAACGATTGTCTGCAACAGCGCGAAGAAAAGGACACCAAATGCAAGTCGGCCCATTTCGCCGCGAAGAGTTCTTGCGGGCGCAATCCGTCCGACAAGCACCATCGCGAACGCCAATGCAAAAACGTCAAACAACTGGCGAACATGGATATTGGTGTAGCCACGCTGAAAGACCTGAAGCGCCAACAAGGCCCCCAGGACAACTGCAACTGCGATGGCCATCTGCCGTGTTCGCATCATTTCGCTTCCAACATGAACCGGACGTGAATTTGAAGCCTACATCTATTGCCTGAGACCGCTGATCATCCGGCTGGGGTGCAGCAGAAGATCCAGAGCGTCAACCGGTGATGAGACAACGAGCGATGCCGACGCAATGGCCTTACCCGCGGCGCCTTCCCGGCCGAGCACGACGATGGAAAGCGTTGCCGTTTCAACGCCACCCACATCGTTGGCCCCATTGCCAAGAAAAACGACTCCCGGACCAAGGGCTTCCGCGAACGTCCGCTTTGCCGCGGCTTCTTCGCCCGGTTCCCTTCCTGTTTCAACAATCTTTACCGAAACAGGCAATGTGGCGAGCTCATCCTGTGCCGTACCCACCGTATCGGATGTCAAAACCGTGACAGGCACCACCTTGGCCAGGCGCACCAATCTCTCCGCGACCCCTTCCACCAACCTTCCATCCACCGCGAGCGTACCGTTGAAATCGCAGACAAGATGATTCAATTCAACAGGAACGCTGCCGGGAAGTGGGATCCGAATCATGTTTCTTCCGCCGCCTCATTGAAACCAAAAGATCTGCCCAGCAGCTTGTCCATCAGACGTTCTGGAAGCAGACTCGCGAGGAGTGGCGCAATGTGAGCAATCCAATGGACGGGATAACGTGCACTCGGATAGGGCTCCTCAACAGCTTTCAGAACTTTCCACGCGACAGTGGAGGGAGACCACAACATTCCGCTCGAAAAATATCCGCCCTTGAGAAAACGCCGATAGTAGGGCGCATACGGCGACCCGCTGTTCGTCAGTTGTCGCCGCGATATGTCCTTCGCCGTGCGTCCGAATTTTGTCCGGATCGGTCCCGGTTCCACAAGCGAAACATGGATGT
Organism: bacterium; assembly: GCA_043801585.1. Taxonomy (GTDB): domain Bacteria; phylum Electryoneota; class Electryoneia; order Electryoneales; family Electryoneaceae; genus JAZDLX01. The sequence goes on from JAZDLX010000116.1 coordinate 5,919, forward strand.
TCCAGGGTTTCACTTCGATCCTCAGGGCATCCGTCCATCCTTCGAGGGCATGCTTGCTCGAGGCATAAAGGCCGCTGATGGGAAATGCGACACGGCCGACAACCGAGGAGATGTTGATGATTCGTCCTCGCCGCCGCCGCCGCATGTCCGGCAGAACCAGTCTGGCGAGGGCAAGGGGTGCAAACACGTTGACATCGAACAGATCACGAACCTGATGCATCGGCACCTCTTCCACCACTCCCCGCAGTCCGTAGCCGGCGTTATTGATCAAGACGTCAACAGAGCCCAGATCGCGAACGATACGGGCGTGAACATCTTCCCTTGCGATTGGGTCAGTAACATCCAGGGGGTAGGCGTGAAGGTCCTCTCTCCGTCGAGCGAGTTTCTCCAGCTTCCGTTCATCGCGGGCGCTCACGGCAACATTCCAGCCGCGCCGGGCGAGCAGAAGCGCCGACGCCCAGCCGATACCGCTGGATGCACCTGTGACCCAGACAACTCCCTGCTCCCTCTCTGCTTGTTCCACTCTATTCCCCCTTCCGCTTCTTCATTTTCTTCATCACGGCCTCTGCTTTATCCAGACCCATCCTTCCAGGCAGCACACTGACGGTTTCGATGGCCATCTCAACCCGTCCAAAGGGAGGGATGATATAAGCGCCTTGTACGCGTTCCTTGACAGCGAGTAGCGCCTCCTGGGCAATGGCGATCCCTTCCGCCTGAGCATTTTCCCGACTTTCATCGGAAACGACACGCATTCGTTCACGGATGGCTGCCGGAACACTCATCCCCGGAACTTCGTTGTGATAGAACTCGGCGTTGCGGAACGAAGCAAGGGGAAGGATGCCGACGAGCAGAGGGACATCGGCCTTTCCCATCAACTCCAGGGCGGCAAAAAACTTCTCCTGGTCGAAAACAGGCTGAGTCAGGATGAATTCCGCCCCCGCTTCAATTTTCTGATGAAGTCTGTCAACTTCGAGATGTATGTCGATTGCGCCGGGATTGAATCCCGCTCCGAGGAAAAAGTGGGTCGGCTCCGAGATCGGATTACCCGCCAGATCCTGGCTCCGGTTAAGCCGGCTCGCGATTCGCAACAGGCCGATGGCATCCACGTCAAAGACAGCCGTTGCCATCGGGTAATCCCCAAGTTTTGGGGGATCACCCGTGACACACAGGATATTGTCCAGATCAAGAGCCTCACAACCGAGCAGATCGGACTGCATACCGAGGATGTTCCGGTCCCTGCACGTGTAGTGCAGCAGCACATCCATGCTCGTTCTGGATTTGATGATGTGCGCCAGTGCCATTGGGGACATCCTTGCCGAAGCACGAGGACCGTCGGGAATATTGACCACATCGATCCCGGCCGCTTTCAGCAGACGAACCTGTTCGATAATCTTTTCAGGTGTTGCGCTGCGTGGCGGATGGAGTTCGCAGGAAACCGGAAACTTCCCCTCGTCGAGAAGCCTGCCCAACGCCGACCGCTCCCCACGCGGTGGGATGGGAACCACCTTCGCGCCCTCTTTGCTCTCCTCAAGGACCTCGCGCATTCCCAGCGCCACTGCGACTTTGCCCTGCGGCTGAAGCGCACGAATCGCAGAGGCCATGTACTTGATGTGCTGCGGTCCCGTTCCGCAACATCCGCCGATGAAGCGCACGCCGTTCTGGATTAAACGCTTTGCGTATTCCGCGAAGTATTCCGGCGTTGAGAGATAAAGAATTCGTCCCTCGACCAATTTCGGTTCGCCGGCGTTTGCAAAGGCCGCAAGAGGCTTGGTCGTCAACTCGCGGATCTTCTGAATCCCTTCAAGGATGGTCTGGGGACCCGTTGAACAGTTGAGGCCGATCACCTCACAGGGTTGGGTTGCGAGGGTTGCGGCAATCTGCTCGGGTGTGCGTCCATAGGCGGTCATGCCCGTGTGGTCAATGGTCATCATCGCCACAACGGGCAGGTCGGCGTCTACCGATTTCACCGCCTGGATAGCGAGCACGATTTCATTCAAATCGAGAAACGTCTCGAGAATGATCAGGTCCACTCCACCTGCAACAAGACCCTTTGTTTGAGAAACAAAGGCCTTCCGCGCCTCTTCCTCCGTCACCTTTCCCATCGGCGCGATCGGTTTCCCAAGCGGACCGATGGATCCCGCGACATACACCCCGGCCGCCTCGTCGGCACACCGTCTCGCTATAGACGCCCCCGCCTGGTTGATCTCGAACGATTTGTCCGCCAATCCATACTTGCCAAGTTTGATCGAACTGGCACCAAAGGTGTTGGTTTCAATGACTTGTGCGCCTGCCTGGATGTAATCGCGATGGACAGCCTTGACCAGGTGGGCATCCGTAAGATTGAGGTCGTCGTAGTTTCGGTTGATGTAGACACCCCGCTCATAGAGCTGGGTCCCCATGGCTCCATCGCCAAGAATCACACCTCGTTCCAGCCTCTCCAGAAATGAATAGGACATCTTCTTCCTCTCACAGCCGATGTATTGCTGGATCCCCTGAACGGAAGCTACTGAAGTAAGACAAGTTACAGACCTCCGATGGACAGGGCAACGGCATCGATTGCCTTCGTTTATACCGCGAGGCGCAATTTCACTGCATCCAGTAACAACCGATGACTCAAACGCCAGGTGAGGCAACGGCTTTATGAGACGGGGTTGGCGCTCTTCCGGCAACAGGGTGTCGCCGCGACGACAGTCGAGCAGATCACTCGAGCGGCCGGAGTCGCCAAGGGGACCTTCTTCAATCACTTTCCCAGCAAAGAGAGCCTCCTCTCCTCCTTCGTGCGATACGAAACAAATTCGATGATTGCTCAAGTCATCTCCCGTGATCTCACAGATGCCCGAAAGACTCTTCGTTTGATTGCCGAGGGTCTTGCGAGGTTGGGCACGGAGAACGTCGACCTGATGCTCCCCTTCGCAGACCTCAAGGGTGGCGATCCCGAACTGAAGGAGCAGGAACGTGAACATGACGACGAGGTGCGCCAGACTCTCTCCAAGCTTCTCGAGAACGACCCCGATGTGGAAGAAAAGTGGTGCCGGGAGCACGGATCGCGGTTCGTTGAAGTCGTTCTGGCAACATGGGCTGGCACGATTCATGAATGGCGGCTGACGGGCGGCAGCCTGAATCTTCGGAAGGCGCTTCTTGATCGGCTTGAATTGCTGCTTCAGTTGCTCCCGTAGACGTTCATCGCCAACGACGTGAAACTGCCGGAAATACGATAACCCGTCTGGTTAGAAAGCTGACCATTGGGAGATTTGGATGAAACGGATTCTACAGACCCTGCTGGAGATGGCTACTTACCTGCTCGCTGTGGGAACGGTGGCCATCATTTGCGGACAATTGCTGAAACTCCTCCTCGGATCATCGGAGGATCAACCACTGTTGACACGTTTTCTGGCCAGCGGATTGATCATTCTGTTCAGTGTCGCTCTTGTACACTTGGTGATGAGGCGCCGGGGTTGGACCGTTTATAGTAATTCAGGATGGCACCACGGGATGGCGAACCTCCGCGCGTTGGGCGTGGGAGCGCTTGCCGGGTTCGCGATGATCGCCGTAACCCTGGCGATGTTGTTACTCTCCAGAGCAGGCCACTTCACCTCCGCTGATGGGAACACAGCTGACTATTTCCGGATGTTCTTCCCGATCTTCATCAGCATCAGCCTTCTCGCCATTGCAGAGGAGGTGATATTCCGGGGACACATCCTTGCGAAGCTCACCTCACTGACCGGAGCAGCGTGGGCAAACATCGTCCTGTCGATTCTGTTCACCGCCGCTCATTTGGGAAACGAGGGTTCGAGCATTCTGATCCTTTTCAACATCTTCCTTGGCTCAATGGTAATCGGCTTGGTGCGCTTCACAAGGTGGGGTGTACCGGCAGCGGGCGGTTTTCACGCTGCCTGGAACGTGACACAGGTGCTGGCCGGAGCGACCGTGTCGGGGGAGACGTTGCCAGTTCCGGCGATCCGGCTCGTGACTACGGGTTCTGGACTGATGACGGGGGGAGCTTTCGGTTCCGAGGGGAGTATTTGGGCCACCCTCGCGACCACTATGATGCTTACGGCACTCATCCTCGCTGCCTCACGGTTGGGAATCGAGCGAGCTGTCCCCACACCTTCCACGCTGTTGAATCGCGCCCTTCAGTCTGAACCATGAACCGGTGAAGGATTTGGAAGACGAGAAGCCCCGACACTTTCGTGTCGGGGCCAGCCCGTTGGGATATCACGGTCCGGAGGAACGGACCGTGTATCAGGCGGTGCCGTGTAACCGGAACCGACCGACAATCTCTTGAAGCTTAACCGCCTGGCTGCCGAGGTCACGAGCGGATTCGTGTGTGGACGCTGTGCCCCGAGTGGACTCTTGCGCCGCAATTCCAATTCGTTCCATGGACTGAGCGATATCCTGAACCGCCCGAAGACCTTCGTTGACGCTGATAGCGAGTTCGCTGACAGTACCGGCGGCTTCTCCGGCTCCGGAGGCGATGCCTTCGACAGCCGTGCTGATCTCCTCGGACAGCTTTGCCACGTTTTCCGAATTTGAAGAGACATCCGCGAGAGTTCGCGAAACCTCACCCACCGCCCGGTTCTGCTGCGCCATCGTGTTTGCGATGCTGACGTTCAGCTCCGCGACCTCGTTCAGGACGGTCGTGATCTTCTCGATATTGCGATACACCTTCTGGCTGCTTTCCAACATCGTGTCGATTTTCTCACTGATCCCGCTTGCTTCCGAAGCGCTTTGCCGTGCCAGTGCCTTGACCTCGCTGGCAACAACCGCAAAACCCTTTCCGGCTTCCCCGGCGCCCGCCGCTTCAATCGTCGCATTCAACGCGAGCAGATTGGTTTGATCGGCGATCTCCTTGATCGTCTCGACGATCTTCGACACATCACCGACCACCCCCTCGAGCGCCTGCATGTTCTCACGGGTGATCTTCCCGAGGCCGTCCGCCTCCTGTGCGATACGGCTCGCCTTGTCCGTGTACCCGGTAACCTCCTGGATCGAAGTGGACATCTCCTCGACTGCCGCGGCGACATTTGCGATTCCGCTCGTCGCCTCGCGAATGGAACGGACAACCTCCCCGAGAGCGACCGATTTCTCCCTGGCGTTATCCGCGATCCGCTTCACCATTGCAGCCATCTGATCCGCCATCGAGGCGATATTCGCCACCGTCTGGCTGGTGCGATCCGCAGCTTTGGAAACCCGCTCCGTTTGTACGTCCGTCTCCTTCGCCGAAGCCGTCATCTCCGAGGAGATCGTCACCAGCTCCTCCGAGGCCGCTGCAAGGGTCGAGGACGCCTCCGAGATTTCGGAAACAACCTGGTAAAGGTTCTGTTTCATCGCAGCCATGCTGCGTCCGAGCAGATCAAGATCGCCCGCCACATCCACATCAACCGCCAGGTTGCCGTCAGCGATCTGTTCCGCGATATCGGCGCGTTCGTGCTGAGATTCGACCATCAGGCGAAACGCATTCGCGAGTTGTCCCAACTGGTCTTTACTCTCGATCAGGATGTTAATATCGACGTCGCCTTCGGCAACATGATTGGCCGCATCTGCCAATTGACGCAAATCCCGTCCAATCCCCCGCTGTACAACCCATGCCATCAGCAGGGTAAGCGCCAAGCCCAGAAGAGCAATTCCAAGGGATCGCGTTGCCTGTGCCTGGACACCCTGAATCAACGAGCCTTTCGAGAATGTTAATTCGAGGTATCCCAGTGTTTCCCCGGAATTCGAATCCTTCACAGGCGTCCAGATAAACAGCGAACGCTTTTTGCTGAAGAATTTCTGCTCTTCCGGTTTTGGCCACTGGGCGTCTTTGGACACGTCTTTGGGGAATCCCTTGAGGAAGACGAGATCGGGGTCGAAGAGGCGGGCGCTGGTGATCGTAGCGTTCGCCTCTTCTCCCGCTTGGGGGGCAACCATGTTCAACGCATCATCGATGGAGGCACCGTCGTCGAAGATCATTGTCTGGATGCCAAGGGAGAGATTATCGGCGAGGAGATCTGCGATGAAGGCCGCATTTTCCCGAAGATTTTCCTCACCTACTGCGCGCGCCTGACGTGGAGAGTAAAGCGCAACCAACAAAACCATGACGATACCGACCATCACGATCAGGCCGGTAATTTTCACCTGCATCGGAAGTCGTGCCACGACGCCCTCTTATGGGTTACACGTCATTCAGCTTCTGGATTGCTCGCGGCCGTACCTGTCCTCGCGACCCACAGGGAGGAAAAGGAAGGCCGCTGATTCCTCCTTACATGAGCACGAGAGTGTTTAAATCGTTTCAGCCAGTTTGATTACTGCCTTGTTCCAGTCCAGCCCGGTATCGGCTGACGTACGAAGGTTGATGTAGAACTTTGGCGTTCCATCCATGCTGCCGATACCAAGCGCGACGCCTTTGTAGATCAGCATTGCTTCGTGCGTCACACTCAGGATCTTGTTGTCCTTGGTGTACTGCAAAAAGGATTGCATTAATGCAGCGTTGAACAGATAATCATCGGGATTGCCAATGTAGATCACATCGACATGGTTGTCTGGAAGTTTGGTTCCACCCGCGACCACTTTCAGCGTCGCCTGCCCAATCGACTGACCAACCATCTTCTGAAGTTCGGCGGTGAGTTCGGGATCGTTCATCACGTACACCGAAACCTCTTTGCCCGCTCCTGAAAGATGCTTTTCCATCGAGATGATCTTGACCAGATTGGAGGCGGTAAAGCTGGCAGAGCCCTTGCCAACCTGAGCGGCGGCGGGGCTTGCAGTCAACATTAACAGCAGCACAATAGCGGCAATAGAGATAGCCCATTGGGCGGACGCGGGGGCGTCGTGACGCATGGTCGGTTCCTCCCGAAAACTCCCCTGTACCTGCGCCAAACCGGTCAGCAGATCACAGGCTCCTCGTGATATCCCAATATAAACTTTCGACAGTCCCCCCGGGGTGCCGATGAATCGCAAGTATCCGTTTTCCTGTGTTCGTTTGCAAGTGTGACGGGCGAACTAACGGAGCCTATTGACTCTCCTATCTCCGCTTCCCGCCCCAAAATGTAATGTCTTTTTGCACAATAATCGTTGATAATATGTTTGATACGAAATGAAAATGGTGCCGCACACGAGTTTTTCGAATTTTGATAAAAATTTTACTCGAACGCTCTTGGAGTCGTTAGACGAAGCACTATTTGGGATTTCATTTTTAGCCGGTCCTTTCAGACTCCGGACCATTCTCACCGTTGCAAGTCAAAGATGGACGTAGAGGTGGCGGAGTCCCTCGGTGCAGTTGCCGCACATCGGGGGACGAGTGCCGTTCTGAATGGTGTACCTGAACCGGCTGTACTGCTCGTTCCTCCAGATCTCGTCAAAAGGGGTGGCCAGCACATTTCCCATGACAAATTCGCCATTCTTGTCGAAGCAACAGGGCACCACTCCGCCGTCAGCCTGGATCACCGTGCTCGTGAGGATTCGCTGGCAGAACGGGCGTTCCCTGCGGCGCAGCGCCCAGCGTTCATCCCTGAGATCGTAACGGCGCAGTTCCTTTTTCTCGGGCAGCCACCTCTCCCCCTCCTCGCGCTCGAAGGACTCGAGCTGCGCGGTTTTGAAGACGATCCGGTCCACCCCCCACTCCTTGGCGAGACGCCGTGCCCGGAGAATTTCATTGAGATTGTGGCGGAAAAGGAGAAACTGCCAGGTGAGCCGAGGATGCCGTACCCCCAGCGTCCGTTTTACAGCAACCATCCGGCGGATTCCCTCTTCGACTTTGGCGAAATCGCCTCCGACCCGGTACTCGGCGTGGGACTCCGGTGTTGCGCCATCGAGGGAGAGAATCAACTCCGCCAAGCCAGAGGCGACGAGTTGATTCGCCAAATCATCCACATCCGCGAGCAGTTCCACGTTGCTGGACATCACCACCCGCGCCCCGGACGCGGAAGCGTAGCGAATGATCTCGGGGGTATCGCAGTTGACCAGCGGCTCGCCCTGGTTCCAGAGTTGCAGCAACATTGGAGCGGGCCGGATCCCATCCCAGATCCGGCGGAACCGGTCAAAGGTGAGCGTACCGCCGGGCCGTGTCAGCTCTCCACGCCCTGTCGGACAGTGGGGACAGCGGAGCTGGCAGGCGGTCGTCGGTTCGATCATCGCCATCACCGGAGCCCCCCAGACCACCGGCCGTTTTATCAGCCGAGTCATGGCGAGCCCCGCCGCAGAGCGAACGAGGTTGATCATCTGGTCCACTCGCGGAGGACGGGGAGGCTGTTGTACGTTGGACATAGCAGGAAAGTACTGCGTCAGCTCCCGCCTGCCCAAGCACCTGCAGGCTCCGCGTGAAAGGGATCGATGCACAAACATCATCGCCTGATAAGGAACTTTCTGTTCGCAATGGCGATTCCCGTTGTTCAGGCATTCGCACAACCGGCGGCCTCCGTCCCACCCCAGCGTTGCTCGCCAGCTGTCATCTCCGCTGTGGAAGCCCTGAAAGATTCGTGCGACGCATCGGGGGAGAGCGTGGAAAAGAAAAAGGTGGAATTCGCCCACTCGCTGTTTCCCGATTCACCTTTCCTTGAAAGCCTGATCAACGGTGTCTGGCCCTATGATTGGGAGGGGATGATCTGTGAGCGGTTGAACCTGACTCCAGCCCCGGGTGAGGAACTGCTGGTCCTGCTCTATGTCTCCGGGACGGAACGATCCGTCTCACTCACAATCGTCGAGCATGACTCGAGCCGGAGGTGGAACCGTTACGATTTGATGGGAAGTGAAATCGGCATCCAGAACACCCTGTTTCTGCTGGGAGACGAAGAGTTGCTGGATCGTCTCGCCGATCTCTCGATCGACGACACGAACGCCCCGTTCCCCTGGGCACGGGATCTCGATAACGACGGACAGTCCGAATTGATCGTGCACGACACGACGACCGGTTATGTCGCCGAGGACCGCTCCGGCCCACTGTACTGGCCAGAGGTCTACTCATGGCATGATGGAGCCTTCCTGAACGTCAGCACCGAATTCCCGGAGTTGTACGAAGCTACTGTACTACCTCTCTATTCCGGACTTCTCGACGACCTTCAGGCGGATTGGGAAGACGCGGGAAAGTTGGGCATCCACCCAACCGTTGAAAAGGTCGAGCTGTTCCGCCGGATGTTGAATGAGGAGGATAAACCGCCGGAAGGAGAGTAATACGATATCATGTCATCCTGCTTTTGGGGGGCATGGGTCCGTTTAAGAGCAGTCTCCGTAAGAACATTCAGGGACACCTGTTTGATTGCATGCCAGACCGCTAAAAGCGGTACAAGTCCTGTCATGACAATATCGCATCATTCCCCAAAGGTTTCATTTCAACGGCTTGGGATTTATAACTGCTGTGATCGCAAAGAATTACGTGTGGTTTGGTGAGGGCGTAAAAACCGGCCTGAATCCAGAGTTGACGGCGCTCACATAATACGGTAAGGCGGTACTCGCCCAATTTTGTTAACTTGTTAACGCCCGTTGATACCCAGGGACTCAGACCGATATCAGGACCTCCTGGCGCCGGGGGTGGGAGCCCTTGCTCCCGGCACTTCCAACTGGGTTTCGCCCCCTTTTGTGGCGTGTGGGGTCCATCCATAGGTTAGAGAAACGGCTGCTCACAGACAAGGAGTTGTCTTGTCCATTAGCATTAATTCACGAAATCTGGAGTTCCGCTAAAACCATAAGGCCCCTTCAAATGGACAGCCATCGGAGACATCGATGGCAGTTTCGCTACAGGAGCACCACCGATTCGACAGGAGAGAGATGATGAACTTTTCATGGAAACCCCTGGCGCCCCAGCGTTGGGATGACTTTACGAAGTTGTTCGGTGAACGTGGAGCCTGCGGCGGATGCTGGTGCATGCACTGGCGTCAAACAGCAAAGGAGTTCCGGGAACTGAAAGGAACAAAGAACCGTGACCTGATGAAAAAACTGGTGTCTGGCGGAACAGTTCCGGGGATCATCGGGTACGTGAACAACGTGCCTGTGGGCTGGGTTGCGATCGCTCCCCGCAGCGATACGCCACGCATTGCCGCCAGCCGGGTGATGGCGCCGGTGGATGATCTCGACTCCTGGTTCATCTCCTGCCTCTTCGTCGACAAGTCCCATCGAAATAAGGGGGTATCGATAGAGATGATCAAGGCGGCATGCGACTACGCCTTTTCCCTGGGCGCACCGGTCGTGGAAGCCTGCCCCAACGATCTTCCCCCCGAGGAACCGCAACCCGCCCCGTTTGTCTATCTCGGGCTCGCTAACGCCTTCAATAAAGCCGGTTTCAAGGATGCGGTCCGACGCAGCCCGAAACGGCCATTGATGAGGAAATTTCCCTGATGAAAATTAAAGCAGGAAAATGTACCAGGTACTTTTTCCCCATTCAGGATCATTATTCGACCTCGCATGTGATAAGGTACCTGGTACATTTTCCTGCTCTGGTCTCTCGCTGACGTAACCCGGGGCATGATTGGAGTGTCTCTGTAATAGAGCCGTTGCTATGTCGTACCCCGGGGGAACAGGATGACTTCCTACGCGCTTCGAACAACCATCCGTCAAGCTCGACGGCAAAAAGGGACAACCCTGATCAACCTGATCGGACTCGCAACGGGAATCGCCACGAGTCTGATCATCCTGCTCTACTGCCAGCAGGAGTTGAGCTACGACAGTTATCCCGATCATCCCGAACGCGTCGTTCGCGTCGCACGGGATTGGAAGGGGAGTGACGGCAGCATCTCCATCGGCTTTTCCTCCCTCGCTCCACGATACACAGACTATCTGCGAGATTTGCCCGGAGTGGAGGCTGCGGCCCGCATGTTCAAAGTCGGCTCGGCACTCGTAGAGATCGACGGCAGGCATTATCGCGAGGAACAATTCTACCTCGTTGACCGCGATCTCTTCGATGTGTTTACCATCCCGATTTTGCGTGGCGACCGTGAGCACCTCTTTGCGGGGACGAACGAGTGTGCGCTTTCCAGAAGCGCGGCGGCAAAATTCTTCGGCAATGCGGATCCCATCGGAAAAACACTGACCCTGGATGATGAATACTCGGTTACCGTCTCGGCTGTCTTCGAGGATGTCCCCCGCCGGTCTCACGTGCATTTCGACGTGCTGATGCCGCTTCAGTTCTTCCGCACTCTCAGTCCCGACTACTATCACGACATGTTCGACACTGACAAGTTCAGTGACAACATCACCTTCACCTATCTTCGTCTGCAACCCGGCGTGACCCTTGAGGAAATGGACGCGAGGATCAAGCAGATGCTGGACCGTGTCATCGGAGGCTGGGAGAACAAAAGCGGGGAGTGGATTCCCGCGAGCAGCCGGATCATTCTGAAACTGCAGCCGATCCGTTCGATCCACCTCGAGTCGAACCAGATGAACGAGATCGAGGAACGGGGAAACCTGCGGCTGATCCAACTGTTCATCGGGATCGGAGTTCTGATCATCCTGATCGCTACGATCAACTTCGTCAACCTCTCGACTGCCCGCGCCACAACCCGTGCCCGGGAAGTCGGCCTGCGAAAGGTCGTCGGTGCACAGAATCGGAGCCTGGTCTTACAGTTCTTCACCGAATCGACGATCACAGTGTCTGCCGCATTCATCCTCGCCTGGGTGATCCTATTGATAGTGCATCCCTGGCTTGACAAACTCTTCGGCCAACCGGTGGAGTTATCTCTGTTCGGCACTGCCTCCTTGTTGCCGGTTTCAATCGGTGTGCTGCTCTTCACGGCGCTCGCGTCAGGATTCTATCCAGCGCTGGTTCTTTCGGCCTTCCAACCCGCAGCGGTTCTGCGAGGAGGCTCTTCAAAGGGCGGCGGATCCCGTCTGCGCCAGATGCTGGTCGTGCTCCAATTCGCAATTTCCGCCTCATTGGTGATCGGGATTCTTACGGTGGGATCGCAGGTCCGTTTTCTGGTCAAGCAGGACCTCGGATTCGACAAGGAAAACCTGATCGTCATCAACGCGGATAAGGTGATCTGGCAGCGGTGGAACGGTCTTCGCGAACGGCTTTTAAAGATACCCGGAGTGGTCAGTACGGCCGTCTCCAAGCGGGTACCCTCGGGTGTGCTCGGCGATGCTCCCGGTTTCACCACCGAGGTAAAAAGGAACGTCGTCAACGGTACGATCCGCCTTCCGCACGTCCGCGTCGGTCCCGATTTCATCACCACCTACGGCCTCGAAGTGGTTGCGGGAAGGGTCTTCGACCGCACCAGTTCCACCGATTCATCCGAAGCCTACATGCTCAACGAAACCGCTGTGAAACAGCTCGGTTGGTCCTCCCCCGAGGAGGCCATCGGAGCTCCTTTCCAGGCCAACGGATACAATCCGGGCCGTGTGATCGGAGTCGTTCGCGATTTCCACTATGAAACCCTGCGTAAGGACATCTCCCCGATGGTTCTCTATGTGTCCCGGCGTGAATGGAATACCGTAACCGTTCGCCTCGCCGCCGGCGATCCCCGTCCTACCATTCAGCAAATCGAAACTCTGTGGAAGGAGTACCGTCCCTTTGAGATGAGCTGGGAGTTCCTCGAGGACCGGCTGAACGCCCTGTATGCCAATGAGACCCGAATGCTCCGGCTGCTTGGAGTGTTCAGTACGCTCGCAGTGGTCATCGCCGGCATGGGGCTGTTCGGGCTTGCCTCATTCGCCGCGGAACGGCGCACCCATGAGATCGCGATCCGGAAAACCTTCGGTGCGGCCACACGCGACATTGTCATGATGCTTTCGTCCGATTTCATCCGGCTGGTGCTGATCGGATGCGTGATCGGCCTGCCGCCAACGGCGTATCTGCTTTCGCGCTGGCTTGACGGGTTCGCCTACCGGGTTCCGCTTCAACCCTGGCATTTCTTCGCTGCGGTGTTTGCCGCAATGCTGATCGCGATCGTCGCCGTCTCCTCGCGCGCTCTGCACGCCGCCTCTGTCAATCCTGCCGACTCGTTGAGGATGGAATAGACCGTCGCCCTGCCCTCGATGAAGCCTCGCCCAGGCCGGGCGAGGCTTTTTTGCCACCTGCCTGAGTCATAGGGTTCTATTGATAGAGTGCCGCCGCTGTGTATTTTGGAGGCTTCATGAATGGCCGAAATTCACCTCCGGACAGTCTTCCGGTTTACTGGTGTCCGCAGGCGTACATTGATGAATCCGTTGCGGCAGCACGGGAGACAGCTCCCGGTCGGAACTTTCCAACCGTTTGGGAGTTTTAACGAACGGATTTCTACTGTTATTCTACGGAATCGACGAATCCGATCTTTCGATGATTCAGCTTTGAGAGGATGGTCCGGGGCTCGAAAAACCTGACAGGGGCACCCGGCAGCTTGTGCACAGGAGAGGAGGCTGCAACACATGAACCAGGACATTCAGGCAGTTGCCGATAAAGTACAGGCCGCGAGTGCTCCGATTCGCCGGCTGACGGAAGAGATCGGGAAGGTCCTGGTCGGCCAGAGTTACATGGTCGAACGATTGCTTGTTGGGTTGCTCGCCGACGGCCACGTTCTCCTCGAGGGCGTTCCCGGGCTGGCCAAAACTCTTGCCGTCACAAGCCTTTCCCAGGCGATCAGGGCCAGCTTCCATCGCATCCAGTTCACCCCGGACCTGCTTCCCGCCGATCTGGTTGGCACCCTGATCTACAATCCCCGCGAAGGCACTTTCGAGACCAAGAGGGGTCCGGTGTTCGCAAACATCATCCTCGCCGACGAAATCAACCGCGCTCCCGCAAAAGTGCAGAGCGCCCTGCTCGAGGCGATGCAGGAGCGGCAGGTGACCCTCGGCGAAGAGACCCATCCCCTGCCCGTGCCCTTCCTGGTGTTGGCGACGCAAAACCCCATCGAGCAGCAGGGAACCTATCCGCTCCCCGAAGCGCAAGTGGATCGCTTCATGTTGAAGCTCCGCGTCGGTTACCCAAACCGCGAGGAAGAGCGGAAGATCATCCGTCTCCACAGCACCAGCCATGTTCCGCAGATCAAACCTTTGTTGAGTCCGGGCGACGTGATCAAAGCGAGGCAGATCGTTGAGCAAGTGTATGTGGACGAAAAGATCGAGAACTATATCCTCGACATCGTCTTCGCGACACGAGACCCGGAGGCGGCGGGCCTGAAAGGAATGAAACCGCTGATCGCCTACGGCGGCAGTCCGCGTGCTTCGCTCTCCCTGATACGTGCGGCGCGTGCATGGGCATTCCTCCAGGGCAGGGCATTCGTTATCCCTGAAGACATTCGCGCGATTGGACAAGATGTTCTCCGCCACAGGATCATTCCGAGCTTCGAGGCGGAAGCTGAAGAACGGACGAGCGACGACCTTGTGCACGCCATCCTGATGGGCATTGAAGTACCGTGACAGATTTTTAACAGGATGTACAGAATGCACAGGAAAACAGGATGACCAACGTGAAGAGGGTGAAAAACGGATAAAACCTTGATATCTGTTTTCGGTTTTACTCCGTCTGAGATTATTCATCTCTCCCATCCTGAAAATCCTGTCCATCCTGTTCAAAAAGGGTTTTCTAAAAGACCATGACGACGCGAGAGCTGGTCAGGAAAGTCCGCAACATCGAAATCCGCACCCGCGGAGCGGTCAACGAACTCTTCAGCGGTGAGTACCACTCCGCGTTCAAGGGGCGTGGCATTGAATTTTCCGAGGTCCGCGAATATGTCCCGGGGGATGACGTCCGCGCCATCGACTGGAATGTGACCGCACGCGAAGGCCGTCCGTTCATCAAACTGTTCGAGGAGGAGCGTGAGCTGAATGTGATGCTCCTCGTCGATGTTTCCGCTTCGGGAAATTTCGGCTCCGTAGCTGCCCTGAAACGGGAGATGGCCGCCGAAATCGCTGCAGTGCTGGCGTTCTCAGCCCTCCGGTCGGGCGACAAGGTGGGCATGGCACTTTTCTCTGACAAGCTCGAACAGTGGGTGCCGCCGAAAAAGGGCACCAGTCATGCCCTGCGCCTCGTCCGCGATCTGCTCGCCTACCAGCCGCAGGGACGCGGAACCAACCTCGCCAGCGGGATCGAAATCCTCCTGCGAGCGTTGCGAAAACGGTCAATTGTTTTCTTCATCAGTGACTTTCAGGACGAAAACGGCACGTGGCGTGAAGCGGCGAAAATAGCTGCGGCAAAGCATGACCTGATCGCCCTGCACATCATCGATCCCCGCGAACGTGACCTGCCTCCGGTCGGCTGGATCGCCGCGGAAGATCCCGAGACCGGGGATGTCACCTGGCTCGACAGCTCCGACCGCCGTGTCCGGGCGGATCTGCGACGGCGCCAATGGATGGCAATCCAGGACGTCAAGAATTTCTGCACGCGCAGCGGCATCGACAGGATCGAAATCGATCTCACCGAACCGGAGCAACCCTACCTCCGGCCACTCGTCCTGTTCTTCAAAGAGAGGGAACGGAGACGATGACTTTGGGGATCGGGAACCGCATGACCGGTCACGGGGTGAACCTTACGTGGATGCACCTCTCCAGCGCCTCGAGGGCGTCGTTGAGGCGGCGGCGAAGTCGCCCGGTCATGAACGTGTGGGTCGTTCTCCTGGTTCTGGGTCTCGTCGCCGCACCGATAGTGGCCCTCGGGGCGCCCTCCCTTTCCGTCACCCCGAAGGTTGCACGCGTCGGTGATCCGATCACGATCGTCATCACCGTACCGGGCGCCCGTCCCGAAGAAATCGTGTGGCCGACTCTGGAAGACGGGAACATCGGCCAGTTGACCCTGTTGCACGCAGATACGGTGATCCGTGGCAGGAAGCTGAGCCGTCTCGGCGGGCCTTCGTTGATCCTCACGGGTGCCGCTTATGACACAGGCTTCTTCTCCTCGGGCGACTTCACGATGTCCGTGGGGAGCCTCCCGATTACCCTGCCGGCGCAGATCGTTACCATCGCCAGCGTGCTCGACGATTCCACCGGTCTCCAGCTCCGCCCTCTGAAAGCACAGGAAGACCTCCCGGTCACGTTCAACGATCTCGTGCGTTGGTTCGGACCGTGGATTGCGCTGGCGGGCATCCTGCTGATCGTTTGGGAACTTGTGAGAAAGTGGCTTCGCAGAAGCCAGCGTAAGGCTTTTGAGGCGGAACAGGGCATTCCCCTGCTCTCGCCCTATGACGAGGCGATGCAGGCCCTCGCTGAACTGGAAAAGAGCAATCCCCTGGCGAAAGGCGACCAGAAGGGCTACGTCACCGCGCTCAGCCAGATCACCAAACGTCTTCTCCAGCGCACCCATCGCGCACCGGTAGTGGAGATGACGACCTACGAGGTGCGGCGTTGGTTGACCGATAGTGCGACTCTCTGTGAACCCGCCGACCTGCTGAAAATTCTCGAGGCGGGAGATCATGTGAAGTTTGCCAAGGGCTCGCTGACTGCCGATGACGCGAAACAGCTGCTCGACGCCGCCAGACGGATCGTTGCCTCTTACGAACCTCGTGAACTCCCTGAACCAGATTCCAACGGCTCCGGCGACGGTTCCGCCGATGCTGTCGGGAAGGGAGGCTCGAAACAACCCGGTAACCGTGATCCGAACGTGAGCGACCCAACGGAAGGCGCTTTGGCGGACGACCCGCAACCCATTGAGTGGCGGATGCACGCCGCGAGGACAGGCGCAAACCGGGGGAGGAAACCGCGATGAGTTTCGGGAATCCTCTCTATCTGCTCGGTCTGCTGCTGGTGCCGATCCTCCTGCTGCTTTACTTCTGGCGGCAACTCCGCCCGCAGCCGACGGTCACCTTTCCCTCGGTGTCCGGCCTGCGGACGTTGATGTCCCCCCTGCATCGGGCAGCGCGGCATGTCCCGATGATTCTGCGCCTGCTCGCGGTGGCGCTGCTCGTCGTCGCCGCCGCCCGGCCGCGCCAGCAGCTCGACGAGGCGAAAGTAAATTCCGAGGGTATCGACATTGTCATTACCCTCGACATCTCCACCTCGATGCTCGCTGAAGACTTGCAACCTAACCGGCTTGAGGCGGCGAAACGGGTAGCCCGGGATTTCATCGAGGGGAGGACCAGCGACCGGATCGGGCTGGTGATGTTCGCCGGAGAAGCCTACACATGGTGCCCGTTGACCCTGGACTATAACGTCCTCTCGGATCTGATGGGCGAGGTACAGGCGGGCACGGTGGCCGATGGCACCGCGATCGGCAAGGCCATCGCCACGGGAACGAACCGTCTCCGCAGCGGAACCGGCAAGAGCAAGGTGCTGATCCTGATTACCGACGGCGTCAACAACGTGGACCAGCCAGACCCGTTGACGGCGGCCGGTGCGGCGGCGGGACTCGGCGTCAAGGTCTACACCATCGGCGTCGGCACCCAGGGCACGGCCCGCGCTCCGGTGCAGACCCCGCGCGGTATCCGTTACCAGATGGTGCAGGTGGAGATCGACGAAGAACTGTTGACGAAAATCGCCACATTGACCGGAGGCGCCTATTTTCGGGCAACCACCGCCGAGGGTCTGCGTGAGATTTATAGCAGGATTGACGAACTGGAAAAAACGAAGGTTCAGGTGGAACACGTGCGCCACTGGCGCGAACGTTTCTAC
>JAZDLX010000151.1:0-30705 GCA_043801585.1 bacterium
GCTTTCATTCACAGCCGCCTCGAACAATTTTGAACTGGCGATCGCGGTGGCCATTGCGGTCTTTGGCATCCACAGTGGTGAGGCGTTTGCGGCGGTGATCGGTCCGCTCGTTGAGGTCCCGGTGCTGATCACGTTGGTCAATGCGGCGTTCGCACTGAGGAAACGCTGGTGGGGTCAGGGATCGGGCATAGAGCCAGCGAGGGACTGACCGTTTTTCCTCACTAGATGCCAACAAGTCGATGACAGGTTTGAACCGTCGTTCAGGGAACCGTGGAGAAGTAACGATGAAAAAAGTGTTGATCCTGTGCACGGGCAATTCCGCACGCAGCCTGATGGCGGAGTACCTGGTCAATCGAGAACTGGGGCAGCAGTGGCAAGCGGAGTCGGCGGGTGTCGAACCGAGCAGGCCCAACCCCTGGGCGATCCGTGTGCTCGAGGAACTGGGGATCGACGCCGGTGGTGCCCGCAGCAAATCCGTGGAGGAATTCCTCGAACGGGACGACTTGGACCTGGTCGTTACCGTCTGCGATCACGCTCGCGAAACCTGCCCGGTGTTCCCGCACCCGGTCAAACAGATCCACATGGGCTTTGAAGACCCCGCCCCTTATTCAAACGAGCCGGAAGATATCGCCCTGGCAAAGTTCCGCGAGGTGCGCGATCTGATACGGAATCAACTGTTGCCGGTTCTCGAGCAGTTCATCTCCGATTGAGCGATTCCCGGAGATATTCGATTGCATGAAAAAGGCGAATCCGATTGGATTCGCCCTTGTTTCTTTCAAAGGTTCCGAAGAGTCTACCCCGCCACCTCGAAACTGTGCAGGCCGCCGATCATATTCCTCTTAAAACTATAAACTTCCCATTGGTAAGGATGTTATGTAGAGATATTCGTTTAAAGTTATATAGTTTGCTTTATTGAGCACGCTTTGAGTGATGTGAGGAGTAAAGCATGTCGCCATTTAGGAAACCGTCATCGGCACCCTTGGGAGCAGATTGGGGGTACAGGCTGCGAACGGGTGAACGGGGCAACTACAAATTCTGGTACGAAGACACTCAAACCGGACTTCTTTACGAGGGGAAGAAACCAAGCGACTATCGAATTGACATCAATCGTAAGCAAAGAAGACATCCCGCGCGGAGTCGACAGATCGAGAATCCCTGGCCAAACTACCAAACCTCTTCGAATCCGGAGAAAATTGAGACACAAGACGGAGTCCTAATGAACTACTTCGGGATCACCGATCCTCGTGAAATTGATTTGCTTGAAGATCAAGCATATGTCCAGACAGTCACGGATGTCATTCATTACATAACACGTGATCAATCCATTACACTTTCGCTGATCCTGCGTATTCACGAAAGTATGTTCGGCAGGCTGTATCCCTGGGCGGGTAAATACAGAACGGTCAATGTGAGCAAAGGCCAGTTCTCCTGGCCGCCGTGGGTGAATATCGAGCCCTCCATGAAAGAGTATGCGGAGAAGGTCTTAGAATCATGCACACCAGCTTGGCAGCATCCGGACGAGGTCTTTGAACGTGCTGCCATGGTTATGGGCGATTTGTTGGCCATTCATCCATTCCGTGAAGGAAACGGAAGGGTTGCAAATCTGCTTGGAAATATTCTATTTCTGCAAGTGAACTTCCCCATGCTCGACTTGCGGAAATTGAAGAAGGCCGACCTGATCCAGGCGGCCCTCTCGGCATACGGCAAAGACTATGATCCTTTTATCACCCTTTTACAATCTTCGATGCCCGGCGTGGAGTAGGCCGGGATGAGGTGGTTTCGTAATGCTCGCGGGTCTTCTTTTTCGTAACCTGAATCCCCTCCAATCGGTTCGCACCGAATACGAAATCGACGATCATCGAGGCTCGTTTTGCGGAATCCCTGAGGAACGGATTCGTCTCGATCAAAGAACGCTTGGCGCTCATCGCAATTCACTCCCCTTACTAGCCCAACTTAACACTAATATATAGTTGCAAACGGCTCTTTAGCACAAAAAAGTGAAGTGGTAACCATTTATAAATTTAATAATGACAATTGTTCTTCTACCCCGCCACCTCGAAACTGTGCAGACCGCCGAAGAAGTAGTTCCCGAAGAAGCTGACGAAGACGAAGATCATGCCGAGCACGATCAGCACGGCGGCGCGGGCGCCCTTCCACTCACGCTGGTAACGGGCGTGGAGGAAACCGGTGTAGAAGAGCCAGATGATCAGCGCGCCCACCTCTTTCGGATCCCAGCTCCACCACGTTCCCCAGGCCTGTTCCGCCCAGATGGCGCCTGCGAAAAGCGCGCCCACGGTATAAAGTGGGTAACCGATGGCGATGCTGGTGTAGGCCATTTCCTCGAACGCCTGACGTGGGAGGTTCAGTGTCGCCAGCCAGGTTTCGCTGTCGGAGCGAATCATCAGGCGGTGGAAGATGGGGGTCAGCACCCAGGTGACAACGAGTGTCGGCCCGAAGAACTCGAAGATCTTGAAGTAACTGCGGCTGCTCAGTTGAAGAATGCCGTTGCGAATGCCAAACCCGGTGATAACGGCGGAGATCAGCAGGCTGATCGCGAGCACGACAAAGAACCGCGATCCCGGATTTCCGGCTCCGTGAAGCTGTACGATCCTCTTCTGAAAAAACGGCCAGGCGATCGCGCCAACAACCATCCCGATGCCAAGGCCGATGACCCCGCGCCCCCAATAGAGGGGGGAACTACCGGGGACAAAGGCGAAGGAGGTTATCTGGCTTGCGGACAAACGGCTGAGCTGAGTCGGGGTCAGCAGGTCCACCGGAACCGGCAGCAGACCGAATCCCTTGAGCACCAGGGTAAGGACAATCGGCACCCCGATCCAGAAAATCCCGAAAGCCATCCAGATGCGGTTGTTCACTTCGGCGAGGTTCTTGATCCCCTCGAGTTTTTCGGTCAGGAGGTAGAGCGCCGCCGCCGCAAAGGCGATCAGGAAAGCGCCGGAGCCGATCGCTGCGAGGGTGACGTGGATCGCCAGCCACGTCGATTGCAATGCCGGCATCAACTGACGGTTCACCTCACTCGGGAGCAGGCTGGCGACGACGAGCAGGATCACCATGATCGGGTCGATGAATATGCCGATGCGGTGGTTTTTATAACGCAGGACAAAATAGAGAAGCCCCACCGCGACCATCCAGGACATCAACCCCATATACTCGTACATGTTCGCGAGAGGAATGTGTCCCTGGACGACCCAGCGGCTGAAGAATGCAACGGTGTGAGGGATTATCCCGATGGCGACAAGTGCGGTCGCGATTTGACCCAGGCGCTGTTTCTTCAACGCGATGTGCACGATGTAAAACAGGAACGCGATCAGATAGCTGTAAAATGCAATCGAATAAAACAGAGCGTCGGGGCGGTTCATCCTTCCTCTCCCTTGTCGGCGTCACCCTGCGACCAGCTCAGGCCGTCGTAGGCAACGAGGGTAAACGCAAGGCGGGGATCCTCCCCCGATCCACCGCTGGCAGTATGCATCCTGAAAAACTTTATGTGTTGAAATGCCCAACTGTAATAGATGACCTTGCCATCCTTCAGGACTTCCACTTTTACCGCGGGATTCTGTTCTTCGGGGCTCAGATTAATCGGCCCTGAATCCCAATTCCAATGAGTGTAGAAATCCGTTATGCGAATTTTATAGGGTGTTCCCTCAACCTCAATCTCCTGATTGGGATTCACAGTGACTATACCGAGATCTTCGCCGTTTCCCCCCTGAATGGCGATTTTTGCGGCGGTGATCGTCGGTGTGCCGGCGTTCGAACCGTGCGTGTGCTCAACGGGAGGGACGGCAGTTTCCTGCATCTCACCAATGCTCATCTTGCCGGACGGTGCGTTATCCCGGCGGCCGGACCACCAGAACAGGAGCGCCAGGACAGCAATGGTGAAAATGAATATGGCAATTTTGTTTCTCATGCTGCTCTATCCTTCCATACTCTTCACCAGGGATGCAAATTTCCCGGCGAAGAGAGTACGTGAACGTTCGCTGCGGCCCCCCAGAGATGCGCTCTGCTTTTCTCCTTCTCCTTCGACGATCGCGACAATGCGGTGGGGGACGAAATACATCCCGATGATCAGTCCAAGGGAGACGATGAAAATCCCCGCCCAAACGAACGGTGCGCCGTCGTCACGGCGGACGTTGATGATGGTCGTCCAGCGGCCCTGGTCGTCCACTCGACGGTCGTCGTAGGCGGACTGATAAAAACGATACCCTTTGAACCTCATCGGGCTGTTGACTTCGATCGTATCCGACTTGACCTCTTTACCGTCCTCGATCACGGTCAGCATGCAAATGTAATCCTGGATGTTCGTTGCGTCGAGACGGCCGCCCTGCATTTTCCGGTCGATCCGGTTGGAAATGCGTTCCGCGGTGATGTTGTTCATCGGCCCCATGCGTGGACTGTACGTGTCCAGATCGAACGAGCCGTCACGATTCTCTCTCGTGATTCTGCCGATGATCTTGCCGTCCACTTCGACCCATTGACCACCCTGGAGCGGATAATAGAGGATCTGGAAATCATCGACCCGAGCGTTGAAGCCCCAAAGTTGCTGTTGCTGCGCATCCGCAAGAAATTCACCAGGAAGCCCCGCCACACGGTCATCGTATCCACCTCGGGCGATCATCGCGCCTCCCAGAACGAGCAGGACGAATCCGATGTGGACAAACCAGGCGCCCCATCGTGCCCACTGCATCTTGGTCGCATCGATGAGCAGTTCGCCCGCTTCACCGGTTTTCGTCTGGACTGTGTAACCGGCCTGACGGAGAATCTGTGGGATTCGTCCGCGCAGGTCCGTGCCGGCCAGTTTCGCCGATTCCGCCATCTCTTCGGCGTTGCCCCCGGAACGTGGGAAGGCTGGTTTGAAAGCGAGTCTCCAGATCGTGGGAGCCCGGTCGATGATGCAGACGATCAGGCTCAGCAGAAGCAGTCCCAGAAGCAGGGTATACCACCAGGAGCGGTAGGGGCTGTACATCTGGAAGAACATCAGCAGATCCGCGCGAAGCCCACCGTATGCCTGTTGGTAGAGGCGAGTGGCGCGCTCGGCGGATCCAGCGGAAATGATGAACTCATTGGCGAACAGGTTGAGGATCGACGCGGCAGTAATGATCAGGAAAAGGATGATCGCGAAACGCATCGATTTAAGCAGGTTCCACGTCTTATCCAGGAGATTGTCAACAAAGCCGGTCTGTCGCTTTTCGTTCTTTGTTTCGGCCATCGGGCCATTTTCTCCGGTCGTTAAGGAAGGCTTCACGTGCCTGACTACAAAGTGCAAACGTTGCGCAAGATACCACAAAGTGCAGGTTCCGGGCAAGTTTCACGAGCCTCTGTACCTTACGTAATAAACAGCGCAACCCGTTGAATAATCAGATGTTATAAACATGCTGGCAACTTCTTCATCCGGTCCTGTGCTCAGTTGCACAATCCCGGCACATGCCCGGTTCCGAACTCGCGAGCCCCACAAACGGAATGTCCCTGCCCCGAACGTTTGCCCTGTACGGTTCAGATCAGTTGTTTCCATTCGCGTTCCATCGGATCGTGAATCCCGTCCGGACGGCATGAGATCCGACGGAATCATGTGTCGGGTCTCCGCTTTCCGCCATAGGTGGACAGGCGCCAACGACCCTGCACACCAAACAATAACCTTCACTAAGTGCGTTCAGTCCTCATGCTTTTCCAAACGGGATTCTGCTTGTGTGGTCATTTCATCCCCGATGCTCCTGAGACATCTCTCCGTCTCCCATCAGGATTCTGGATCGGTATTTCACTGTATACAAACATTTCGATGAATTCTTATGCGTAATGGAGCAAACCTGGTTAAGGACTATTCCTGCCTTTTTCATCTCCTCTTTTGTCATGGAACCCGTCCAGCGTCGCTTATGGAAAGCATTTCCGAGGTTGTAGCAGGATCGTCCGAAAGCTTGAGCGAAACTTGTTTTGCGTCACAGCACACATCGTAAATACAAAAGGCAAATAACCCAAATCGCAGAGATTGCTCCTTTTTACACGCTCGAGCCCTGTGGATGGAATTTGAGGAATCGTCGCTTTGGGCTTGCGTTCGTAACGAAAGCCTTAAGAAATTGAATTCCGATGATCTGGGGATAGTGAGATCGCAGACATTCAGCTCGCTGTTGTGGTATACTCCATTGCGGAAAGGGCAAGTATTGGCTTTTCTGCAAAGTGGATTGTATCGCCTCGAGAGACCATCACGCGTAGATAGGGGTGTGATCGCGATCACGGATTATATACCCCACTCATGTGATTATTATCAAATTCAGCGACGCATAACATTCAAGCGTCAACAGCTAAAGTAGTCCGACCGAAACAGGAGAGGGAACTATGGGTCAACAGCAACTTTTGCTGATCGTGCTTGGCGTGATTATTGTCGGCATCGCGGTAGCGGTGGGTATTAACATGTTCTCAAGCTCCGCGGTCGACGCGAATCGTGACGCCGTTACGGCAGATCTCGCGCATCTGGGCAGCAAAGCCCAGCAGTTCTACAAGAAGCCGACCACCATGGGTGGGGGCGGAGGTGACTTCAATGGCTTCGCGCTCGGTGCGTTGGACTCGGTCAACACGAACGGCAACTATCGTTTGACGACATCAGCGACGACGGCTGCCACGCAAGCTGCAAATGCCGCCGCAGCGGTCGCTGTCGGCGCCACCAGCATTTCGTCAACCACCACGACGATGTATATCGTAGGCTACGGCTCTGAAAAGGGTCGTGACAACACGAATCTCGTCCAGGCCTATGCTCTGGTGGATCCTTCCGCTGCAACTCCGGTTGTGACGTCAGTCGTCAACTGATCGAGATGTAACATGCATTGCGACAGGGGCGGGGCTTGCGGGTCTCGCCCCTGCGTTTTGCTCGGAAAAATGGGAGAGCGATAACGTGTCAGAAAAAGAGTGACAGTAACTCTTTTTCCGGTTCGGTTGCCGAGTAGCTTGTTCAATCTGGAAGATTCGGGAATCGAGACTGACACTCCGTGCAGGTAGAAAAAGAGTTACTGTCACTTATTTCTACCGGAAATTCTCAGACGGTTCAAGAGGCTGTCGCTATTACATTGTCTGAAAACTTCTGGAACTTGTTCGAACGACGATGCAACATGGGTTTACACAAAAGGCTCAGGAAACACGATGCCAGATTTTCGTTTTGACGGTATAACTGCGAGCGGCAAGCCGGTTCATGGAATCCTGCAGGCGGACAAACTGCAGGAAGCGAAGCAGAAGGCCGAGAAACTCGCAGCAGCGAAGAAATTTCAGCTCCAGCACGTGCTGCCTCGGCGAGCCTTTGTCTATCGTGCCCAAAAGGGAACGGAAAAACCGGTCAAGGGCGAGCAGAAGGCTTTCACCAAAGAGGAGGTGCAGGGAGCTCTCGAGAGGCTGGGGTACAAGGTTTTGCGCGTAAGTTCGAAGTTGTTCGAATTGAAACTGGGTGTGCCGCTGGCGGAAGTGGTTACGTTCGTCCGAGTGTCTGCGGACCTGCTGCGTGAAAAGCTTCCCTTCAATGAAGTTCTGCAGCTGCTTCAGAACGACATCTCCAACACGACCCTGCGCGAGGCGGTCAAGGAAATCATCAACGATCTTCAAGCCGGCAAGGACAGCGAAGAGGCCTTCGTCCGACAGGAAAAAGCTCTCGGAAAATTCTCCGCCAGGATGTTGGGATTGGCATCGAAATCTGGCAACATGGTGGATATCTATGAATCCACCGCTGCCTTCCTCGAGCGCCAGGCGGAATTCAAGAAGAGCATCAAGAGCGCACTTGTGATGCCGTTGTTCACTCTCGCAATTCTGATGGGGGCGGTCGTCTTTTACGTCGCCTACATCTTCCCGCAGACAGCGGAGCTGTTTGTCAAGATGGGCATCGAACTGCCACCGATGACATCCGCGACGTTGAAAGCGAGCTATTGGCTGATCGACAACATGGTTTACATCGGAATCTTCTTCGTTGCGCTGGCAGTTGGCCTCACCTGGGCGTTTCGACAGGAGCGGGTCCAGTTCTACAAAGACAAGTACATGTTCAGCATGCCGGTGATGGGGACACTGATCCACAAGACCACGATCGAAATTTTCTGCCGGGTCTTCTATGCTCTGTACAGCGGCGCCGGTGAATCAATTGACGCGATCAAACTGTCCGCCGAGGCCTGCGGCAACAAGTACATGGAGTTTCAGATTAAAACCGTGGCGATCCCGATGATGCTTTCACGGGGGAGCGGTCTGGTCGAAGCATTTGAGGCGACAGGTGTCTTTACAAAGACGGCGCTGAATCGTTTCCACAGTGGAGCTGAAACAGGTACTGTGAAGAAAACCGCGCTCCAGATCGCGAACTATTACGAGAAAGAGACAGTCTACAAGCTGAAAAATATAGTCGAGTTCATTCAGATTATCGTGGCAATGATCATCATGGTGGTGATGACCGGATTGACCATCGTTTCGTCCGAAACGGCGACGATAATGTAAATTGCAGCCGGTGGAAGACTTTGGACATCAGTCCCAGGTATCATTCAGGGAGTGCGCGGAAAGGTGATGACTCATTTTTCATTCTTTCGGAAACCCCTGTTTGAAGACTTGAGCGACCCTCCGGGAGGGAGCTGGATCACCGCTTTGATTCGTTTCAGTGCTCATGTTTTGGTGCTCCGAACGGTCAAATGGAAAAGCTGAAAATAGAGCCGAGAGGGAGTCTGCTGAGGCGTTTGATGTATGTGACCCGTACTTTATTATATCAGGGATGAAACCGACTTCAACGGGAAGGCAATTCGTGGCGGATAAGGCTGAAAAGGATATTCAAGGGCAAAGCCCTGGTTCTCAGGTGAAGGACAAACTCGGCCTGAAGTTGATCAGCCAGGGATTCGTCGAAGCTGATGTCATCGAGAAGGCTCTGCGCAAACGCGAAGAAGAGAACGCTGGAACGGTATCACGCCGCTCGAAACGTTCACTGGCGCAGATCCTCGTTGAAGATTTTAATGTCGATCATGATCTGGTTTTCTCGGCGATGTCCCAGGTTTACGGTTTCCATGAAGTCCAGATAGGCAGCGAAGACACAAATGAATACCGTATCGAGTTCATGAAGAAAATGTTCGATCCGGTGTCCCCGTCCACCCGCGAGTACATGATCCAGAAAAAGATCCTCGCCTATCGCTATGACCCGGACCGACCTTACCGCCTGATCCTGATCGCCGCTGATCCGACTGACCGGATGATTCCGGCGATTGCACGCTCGATGAATGTGCAGTCCTATGACATCTGCTACGTCAAATACTCCGATATGGAAATGTTGATGGAGAAGGTCTTCCCGCCCGAGAACAAATTCCTGAAAGATCTGGAAGAGGGCGAAATCAGCGTCGAGGCGGTGGAGGATGAAGAGGAGGGATTTGACGAAGCGCTCATCGAGGCGGAAATCAACAAGAGCATGCTGGTCAATCTCGTTGAGGGCATGCTCATCGAAGCGGTACGCATGGGCGCCAGTGATATTCACGTAGTTCCTGTGAATGCGACGACCACGGATGTCACGTTTCGCATCGACGGCATGCTGCGCCCATGGCACACCCAGGAGGGCATCCGGCCGGAAGCAATCAGCGCGGTGATCAAGGACCGCAGCAAGAACATCGACCGGTTCGAGCGGGAGATGAGCCAGGATGGTTTCATTCAGCGAAAAATCGACGGTCACCATATCCGCTACCGTGTCTCCGTTATCCCCATCGTCGGGCGTGAATTCCAATACAAGTTTGAATCGATCGTCATTCGAATCCTCGACGACCGCAAGGTCATCACCGATCTTGACAAACTCGGTCTGCAGGGTGGTGCACGCCAGGCGTTCCTGAAGGCAATCCATCAGCCGCAGGGGATGATTATCGTCACCGGTCCCACGGGATCCGGCAAATCCACGACATTGATCGCGGCGCTGAGCTACGTTGTCAATCCCGAGATCAATGTGCTCACTGTCGAAGACCCCGTCGAATACATTATCCCCAACGTGCGCCAATTGAAAATCAGCCACAAGATGGCGTTCGAGCAGGCGTTGCGCGGTATCCTTCGTCACGACCCCGACGTGGTGATGCTCGGCGAGATTCGCGACAAAGAGACGGGCGAAACCGCGATCAAGATGGCGAATACCGGCCACCTGACCTTCTCGACTCTCCATACGAACGACGCCCCTTCCGCGGTCAGCCGTCTCTTCAAAATGGGCATCGAGACCTTCCTCATTGCCTATGCGATCAACATCATTATTGCCCAGCGGCTGGTCCGTACGCTGTGCAAAGAGTGCAAAATACCGATCGACGAAGAAGATAAATCGATTGGCCTGCAGTTGGGCTTCACACAGGAAGAGCTGGACACCATCCCGATTTTCAAGCCCAATCATGAGGGATGCGACAAGTGTCACGGAGGGTACAAGGGTCGCGCGGGAATCCACGAGGCGCTTTATTTCACCAAAGAAATTCGCAAACTGATCTTTGAAGCGAAATCGGATATTAATGAAGATGCGATTCGCCAGAAAGCCATTGAACAGGGGATGCTCCCCCTGCAGGCCGCGGCGAGGGAAAGGGTGAAGGAAGGGATCACTTCCTTTGAAGAAGTCGCCCGTGTAACCTCGGAAGATTGATCATTTTACAGGCCGGTGCGCGCGGAGCAGGACTCAGGTTAGCCGCAGCAACGGTTTTTTTACGTCGTGCAGGTAAGCAGAGAGCGACTTTGTGTCGCTCCGGGAGATATTGATGAACACTGGGCAAATGCTTCTTACGCTGGGTGCGTTGATGCTGATCTCCCTGGTAATCCTCAATTTCAACCGGAACCTTGCGGACATCGATGATTCTCTGAATTACGACCGGTTCAGGCTCGAAGCGCTCTCCCTACTCACCTCTCACATCGAAGAAGTTTCCGAATACTTCTTCGACGAAGTCTCGACCGACACCTCGACAGAAAAAAGCCTGAATAATTTTACTACACCCAATTCCCTTGGCTATGATGCCGATGATGGCGGGGTCGTGGACGACATCGATGATTTTAACGGCCAGGTGATCCCGGACACAGGCAGAAGCGGCGCAATTTACAATCTTCAGTACACGGTCCAGTACGTCAAGGTCGTTTCAAATCAGATACAGACATCGGCAACTCGTGAATACAACAAACGGGTGACTATCAAGATCTGGGACGCATTCGATCCACCTTTGATCGGCCGCATGGTCAACGGGGTTGTCGTCAACGACACGCTGCAACTTTCGACTGTGATCAGCTACTGGTTCTTCAACTAAGGAATCAATGCAAAGCCTCATCGACATAATGGGCGCCATGTTCATCGGCGGAATTCTCATCCTGGTGGCGATGACCGCTCTGGATAGTGGACTCCAGGCATTTGTCAACAACAACGCGGATGCCATCGTCCAGAACGAACTGGCCGACCTCTCTCGCACCATGCAGTTCGATCTTAGAAAAATGGGGTATAGCATTCCGGAAGCTCAGAGCACTTCCATTTTGCAGATCGCTCTGACCAACAGGCTGAAATTCCTCACCAACCTGAATCTTTCCGAACCTTACAACGGGACCGGCGGGATCGACTCGACCCCGGATACGATTGAGTACCGGGTCACTCCCTTTCAGACCTACAACTTCATCGATACATCCATTGTCCTCTATGGA
Source organism: bacterium (assembly GCA_043801585.1). Taxonomy (GTDB): domain Bacteria; phylum Electryoneota; class Electryoneia; order Electryoneales; family Electryoneaceae; genus JAZDLX01. The sequence goes on from JAZDLX010000151.1 coordinate 11,638, forward strand.
CTCTATCGGACCGTGAAAGTCGTGGGCCATGCGACGGAAACCCTCCAGGTGGGAACAATTACCAATACAGACGTTTTTCGGTATCTCGATCAGGCGGGGAATCCTGTGGTGTACATCCCTGCAACGAAGATGGTCGAGGTAACGTTCGTTTCACTCAATCCGGAAATCTACCTGAACAGAGAAGTCCTGCTTGCCAGCAGCCCGCAGGAACGGATGACGGAACTGCGGAAACTGGTGCGTGAAAGTTTCTGGCGCCAGACTCGAGTCGTCTCGAAGAACCTTCGCAGGTAGCGGGAGGTAATCCATGTTCGGCAAGGGCGCTTTGATTTATGTGGCCGGTTTTTCACTGGTATTTGCCATTTACACGGCCCGTCTCTCTGACCTGACCACACGTGTTTCCGATAATTTCAACAAGTATTTCGTCGAGAACTTGGTCCACGAGGCGGCACAAACAGCGATGAACTTTGCGGTCAACAAAGTCTGGGATACCGAGGCAACTTCAGATTCATTCTATATTTACGATAGCGCTTGCACGACCTATGTAAGCATCAGCGAACCCAATCTGGACACCATTCTTGTTCGCGTGAACACTCGCAGCAGGGTTTTCGATCCCGAATACTACGTCTCACAGGGCAAGACGATGCCCGTTGAGGATTCGATTTTCGCGTATTTCAGCTATAACATCCCCGCGTCACGTTATTTCTGGTTTACCAACACCGAAAATGGCGTGTACTGGATCAGTGGGGACACCGTGTGGGGGCCGATTCACAGCAATGGGGTTCTCAAAACCAATGGAAACCCGGTTTTTTATGGAAAAGCCACGGCGAAAACAGGTATCAATCCAAGTCCGACCTCACACGGAAGTGATGCGCACTTTTACGGTGGGTATGAAATCGGCGTGAATGTCAGTCTGCCCACGGACATGAGCCCGATGGTCTCTGCGGCGCTTATCGCCAACGGGGGTACTCCCGGCTCTGGCGGGGCAGATTGGAACGCCAAAAGCATGTACAACAAGGAGGTCTGGTTTGAATTTCTGAATAACGGGGATGTCATCCGAACCATTCCATCCATCGGAGTTCTCGATACAGTTACTCTTTCGGACATCACATCCACAGGAGTGATCCAATGCACTCAGGATGTGCATGTGAAGGGGGTTTTGAACGGTCAGATTTCAATCCATACCGATCAGACCATTTACATTGAAGATGATATTGTCTATGCGGACAACCCACTGGTCAATCCGAATTCGGACGACATCCTTGGGCTTGTTGCCGACGAAGATGTGCTGATTGCGGACAACCCGTCAAATTGGAGCGATGTGACGATTCAAGCGACAATCATGGTGCCGGATGGCGCCTTCGGAGCGGATAATTACAGCACACGCCCGGTTTCCGGCGCAATCTATCTGACCGGGAGCGTCGTTCAGGACAGCCGTGGCCCAGTGGGGACGTTCTCGCATTCGATCACACATGGTTTCAGCAAACGATACTATTACGACCCAAGGTTACAAAGTTTTGCGGCTCCGTATTATCCAACCATTCGGGAACTTCACCTCGTCTCCTGGTGGGAGTGATTATTTCTCCCGTGCCACGTTCAACGTCTCTGCCCCCAAGACTCCACGGGAGCTTGCTGACGGCGAATCTGCCGGAAACTCGTCCCTCGTGAGCATCCTGCAGGCAAAAGATTTATCTTCAATGGGTTGCGTTCGCAGGATCGAACGCAGGCTACAATCAACATTCACCGACGGCTTGAGGGTTTGCCATGGAACCGAACCAGGTACAACAGGTCAAGCAAAAGGTGCAAAGTCTCGCTGACCGCATCCCACGCACCCTTGCAAGTGTCGAGCGGCAACAATACATCGGCCGCGAGCTGCTGAAAAAGGTATCGGAACAGGACCGTCTGATAATGCGCGATTTCATCGACGCCGCCCTGCGGCAGATGCGCGTCAAGGATGCCTCCGATATCGACATGGGGGGGTATGGATCAGGTGGCAAGATCTGGCTGCGCGTTCAGGGCATCAAGAAACCCGTGGAAGCGTGGGGAACATTTTCGACGGACGAGACGGACGTTCTGATCCAGAACCTGATCATGGAGAGTCAGCAGGAACATCTGTATGAGAATAAAAACCTCGACTTCTCCTACATTTTTCGTGAAAATGAGATATATGTCCGCAACCGCGCCGACGCCTACTTTGACATGGACAGCCTCGCGTTGAACATGCGCGCGATCAACACGAAAATCCGGTCCTACGAAGGGTTCGGATTTCACCCCAACGTGACCAAAAGCCTCGCCCTGGCACACACGAAAGAGGGTTTGATCCTGGTCACGGGAATTACCGGCTCCGGCAAGAGCAGCACCCTCGATGCGATCGTTGACATGAACAACCAGACGATCGAAGCGCACATTGTGATCATCGCCAGCCCGGTTGAATTTGTACACTCGTCGAAAAAATGCATCATTCGCCACCGGGAAGTCGGCAGGGACACACAGAGCTTCAAGCACGGCACCATTGAGGCGTTGCGCCAGGACCCGGATATCATCATCATTGGCGAAATGCGCGATCCGCAGACCATCCTCGCGGGACTGGAGGTGGCGGACTCCGGCCACAAAGTCCTTAGCACTCTGCATACGTCGTCCGCCATTGAATCCATCGACCGCATCATCGGTGAAATCCCTCCTGAAGAGCAGGAACGTGTACGGAACCGTCTGGCCGATGTTCTCCGCTGCGTGATCAGCCAGAAACTGATTCCTTCGCTGGATGGCAAACGGGTGCTCGCCAAGGAGATCATGATCATGACTCCGAGCATCCGTGCAGCGATCAAGAACAACAACACCAGCGAAATCTACCAGATGATCAACGAGGGCGTGAAGTTTGGCATGAGCACGATGGAGCAGGATCTCAAGCAGCTTATCATCGATAAGAATATTTCGAAAGAGACGGCAATGAGTTTCGCCAACAACAAGCGAATGATGCAGCAACTTCTCCAGGGTCTCTAAGCTGAGCGAGTGAATCGATGGCGAATGCCAGAAAAAACAAAGTCAGAAAGGCCTCGGCGTCCAGCAAACAGGTTGCCGTTGGGATCAGTGTCGAAGGGCGCTTTATCCAGATGGTCAAGGTGGCGAAAATTCAGAACTCTTACCAGATTCTGGATGCCCGGCTGTTTGAACTGGATGAGACCTTGGACATGCAGGAAAGTCCGGCGGAAGGTCTTGAGGAATTAGGCGTTGAGGTCGAATCCACAGTTACTGAAGATGCCGCCAACAGCGATTCAATCGAGATTTCGGAAGAAACCGGAGAAGTGGATCTCGATCTCGAAGTCCTGACCGCCGATGACCAGGAGGAGGGTGCGAAGGATGACGCCGGCCGTTTCGTTGAATTGTTGCAGGCAGCCTCCAACAACAACGCTCGAGTCGGTATCAGCCTGACCGAACCTCAGATTTTCTACAACACCTTTGATACGGATTGGGGACTGAAAAGTACCAAACTGAAAAAACGTATCAAGGCTGAACTGGTTGAGATCAACGAAGACTATAGCAACCTGCGAGACGATGCATTGAGCATCATAAAGGTCAGTGAGGAACGGCCGATGGTGCTCGTACGGGAGGGTCCGGTCTCGCTGATCGAGAAACTCGAGGAGGTCAAGGGATTTGTCACCGGCAGGCTGCCGTTCATCTCGTTCGTGGAAAGCCTTGAAATATCACTCGCGAATCTGGTCAGGCATCGTTACGATTTGGCGGATGATGCTGTGACAGCGGTTGTCTACGTAGGCGAGGAATCAAGCCGGTTCATCTTCATGCGTGGACATCACCTTCACCACATTGCTCCGGTGATCGCGGATGGCGCCAATTCGCCCAACATCGGATCCACCCTTTCCAGCAGGTTCCTGTTTGAGCTTGACACTCTCGACCTTCCGGGAGTGGACACAATCGTTCTCGCCGGATTCGCCCACGTCCTCAAAGTCGAGGAGTCTCTGAAAGATCTGGCGACGGGTGAAATCCATATCGAAGCTGTGAACCTTGATGGTTTTGATCTCACCAAACTGAAACCCAACCGGCTGATGGACAACTTGGATCGTCTGCGCCAGCTCAGGGCAAAGGATGACACCCAATCGATGCCGGATTTCGCTTACGATTCGTTTGTACAGGAGGAGACTCCCGCGGGCGTTCTGGCGGAGGACGCCGAACAGGATCTGACGCTTTACGCCGGTGCGATCGGTGTGGCGCTGCGAATCCTTGACCGCGAACGGGATCTTCATTACGAAGTCGATCTGACTCCCCTGCGTGTGAAGGAAGGACAAAACCGGTTTGGAATGACCTTTCCTGGCTGGATTCTGCTCGGATTGATTCCCCTCGTAGCCGGGGTTACCTATCTGGTGGGAGCAAAATACGAACGTCAGGTGGAGCAGTTGAAGGCGGAACTGGGACCGAAGCAGGAACAGATGGTGCTTTTCAACGCCTTGACTGATTCCATCCGAATGGCTGAAGATAAGCTGATCAAGTATGAACGGTCCTTCTCGGTGATTGATTCCCTCGTCGTCGGGACGAAAACCTGGAGCAATTTCCTTACCCATGTAGTGAACGTGGCCGACGATGTGGGGGGATTCTGGTTTACGGACATGAACCCTACAGAAGGTGGAAAGAAGGTGAATCTGGTCGGGTATTCCCTTTACCGAAACCGGATTCCACGTTTTATTGAAGCGCTCGGCGGTGCGACCTTGAAGCGTGTGGAAGTGCAGGAAATTCGTGAAAAGCGCGTTTACAAGTTCGAGATTGAAGCTCTGGTGCCGAGAAAGTAGGGGACAGCGATGTCGTTTAAACTGCGAAATACGCTGATTCTATTGTTCACGGCGATGGTGGTCATCGCCATCACGGTATGGCGTCTGCTGTTTTTCTTCCCGGACAAGATCGAAAGTCTCCGCAGTCAATTGAAACAGGTTGAAGAATCGGTCGTCCAGATCCCCGGCCTCAAGGCGTCTTTGCAAAAAACGCGCGAATTGATTTACACCCGTGAGGAAGTACTCTCATCGTTGGATAAAACCGTGGAAGTGGACGTCACGATGGCTGATGCGTTCGCCTATCTCGATCAGATTCAGGATCGTTACGGAGCGATTAATTTTACTCTTACTTACAACGGGCAGAAGGAAAGCAAAGGGTTCGGTTCACGCAGTTTTACTCTTTCCGGAGAGAGTGTATATGGCACGATCTTCAGCCTCGTCTGGGCGCTTGAACGGGGACCGAACCTGTTCGTGATTGATGGGCTCAACATGCGGGGTGTGGAGGCATCACCGCAGCAGGTCGATGGCGCTTCGCTGGTCATCCCGTTTGAAATGAAAGTGCAGGCGTTGTACGCGAACGTGACGGGTTTGCCGCCGATCAAACGTACCCTCGCGGATGTCAGGGTTCCTCGGCGTCGCAACCTGTTTTACCCTCTCATTTCAAAGAACCTGCCACCCAACACGCGTGGTCTGGTCGAGGTTGAACGGGCGGAATTGCGCGCTATTCTTCCCAATCGGGCAATTGTTGCGGACCACACCGGAAAAGTTCGTATCCTCTCGGAAGGGGATGAAGTGTACCTTGGATATCTGACAAAAGTCGATCTGGCGGACAATTTTGCTGAGTTTACGTTGAATAAAGGTGGCATCGTGGAACGCTTCCGGCTGAAACTGCTGTTTACGTCGGAGGAAGGGGAGTCGAGATGAACCGAGTGTATCAATTCGTTCTGGGGACATTGCTCGCGATGTTGCTTGCCGGTGTAGCGTGGGCGCAGCTCGGTGGTCCTCGCGAATTGCGCCGGATCAACGCCCAGCCGGACGAAATGATCTCCATGACCCGGTCGATGCCCTTTAACCAGGCTATGATGATCTTCAGCGACCTGTCGAAACGGAAACTCAACAAGATCATCATCGATCCGAAATCACGCACGATCCCGATTGGGGTCAATATCGAAAACATGCATTGGCTGGACGCGTTGGACTTGATCCTGAGGCAGAACGATCTATGGTACCAGGAATTCCCCGATCACATTCTGCTTGTCGATCGTGGAGGTGCCGGCCTTACCAAGGAAGAGCTTGACAGCAAGACCATGTATGAGGCGAGAGAAGTCCGGATCTCCGCGATCTTCTTTGAAGCCGACCTGACCAAGCTTCGCTCCCTGGGATCAACCTGGTCTTTCCTCAAACCCGATTCCAGTGTCTCTATCACGATGAGCGCCGCGGAAGCCGGGAAAGGTGTTCTCACGTTTGAAGGAAAGAGTCTGAAGGACTTCGGCAGCATTGCCGCGACGTTTCGCGCTCTCGAAAGCAAGAATGTGGGCGAGGTGATCGCCAGTCCCCAGGTCACGGTGCGCAGCGGTAGTGAAGGCCGAATCCAGATCGGATCCGATTTTTCGGTAAATTCCACCGATTTTTCCGGGAACACAGTCACCCAGTTCTACAGCGCCGGATCGATCATCAAAGTGACGCCTGAGGTGTTGACCATCGACACCACGACCTTCATTCATCTTGACCTTGATGTTCAGAAAAGCCAGGCGGGAAGCAGCGACCTCGGAGTTGAGATCAAGAAAACGTCCGCCTCGACAAATGTGCTGCTCCTCGATGGCGAGGAGACTCTGATCGGCGGCCTTTATTCAAACGAGGAAAGCGTGAGTCGGTCGGGAGTGCCAATCCTGAAAGATCTCCCCTGGTGGGTGCTCGGCCTCCGTTATATCTTCGGTTATGAATCACGGTCGGTGACAAGAAAGGAATTGATGATCCTCGTCCAGGCGGAACTGTTGCCGACACTCGAGCAACGGCTGCGCGACCGTATTGCCAGGAATAACGCTCCCGTTCCAGTTCTGAAAAACGCCCGAGAAGATTTTGAACGGGATATTACGAGATATCAGAGACAGAGCGACCTGTTTAACCGTTCCCAGATTCAAAAACAGGAAGAGGCGGCCGAGGATTCCCTGAAAGCAAAAGAGTGAACTTTGCTTTTGGAAAAGTCAGAGAGGGCTACTCCATTTGAGTAGCCCTCTTCGCTATGGAACCAGAATCATCCCGAACCGGGAACGAAAACCGGATTCGGTAAACCCCGCCTGCCGTTGAACCGCGGATCAGTTTTCCCGCGAATTCTGCTTCGTGTGGTGAAAGGGGCGGTCGAGGCGCATCGGGATCCTTGTCATCAACGTCCGTGTCGGGTCGTGCCGATCACGATGGCTTGGATGGGGATGGACTTCCTGGAGTTCATCAAACCAGACAGCCAGATCGTTTCGTTGACAGATCAGATGCCGGCCGTGATTTATGGGGTGTGCCGCGCGATGGTAACGAAGGTGAATGAAGTCATGATCGACACCGGTGACCTCCAGTTTTCCCGTGTGATGGCTTAGCACCAACCGCACTGTACTCGCCAATCCCGGCAGGCTATGTATCGCCTCCATCAGAATCCGCCACACCTCGACAATCGGGAGGGAAAATGATTGGTTTCCACGGGTCGGACGGTTGATGAATAGGTAATAGGGATGCACACCTGACGCCATCAGATTCATGAAGAGTTCGTGAAGAACAGTGCCATTGTCGTTCACCCCCCGAATGATCGGACACTGGTTCATGATCTCACATCCGGTTTCCTTGATTTGTCGGATCGCTCTCCTGGCTTTGGTCGTCAATTCGCGGGGATGGCTGAAATGTGCCATGATGTAAATCCGCCGGTCCGGATGTGAATAGTTGCGCAACAGGTCAATGAGAGCAGGATCGTCCAAAATGCGTTGGGGACGGAAGGCGGGAATCCTGGTTCCGATACGAACCGCCCTGACGTGCTCCATCTCGGAAAGTTCAGCAAGGATTCGTTTCAGTCTGCCGGTAGCGAGGGTTAAGGGATCACCACCGGTCAGCAGGACGTTCTGAATCTCTCCATGTTCACGGATATAGGCGAGCGCGTCCGTGGGGTCCATGGCGATTTCGTCACTTCGACGCATCGTCAGCCGCTTTCGGAAACAGTACCGGCAATAGGAATCGCAGGTTTCCGCAACCAGCATCAGCGCGGTGTCGCTGTATTTATGCTGGAGGCCGCGCGCAACGGTGTAGTCCGCTTCCCGGCTGGCATCCAGATCTCCCTCCTGATTCAACTCGGACATGGTCGGGATGACCAGCTTGCGCAGGGGGTCGTTCGGATCGTTCCAGTCGATCAGGCTCAGGTAATAGCTGTTCGCTCGAAATGCAAATTTCTCTTCAATGACAGAGAGTTTCCTGACCTCTGCGTCAGTGAGTTGAGGTACGTCCCGGACATGACGGTAGGTTCGTATCGGTTGCATGTCCACGGTGCTTTCTCCAAGGGTGTCAGGTACACGGGATCCTCGACGTGATCGTAACCTGGAGGAAAGCCGGAGGGGGGGTCCCTTGAAATACTATGGGCACAACGGACGGCAAAATCATCGGACTGTTTGAGAAAGAATAAATGGCTGACCTTCCGTCGAAACCCAGAAGGGGACGTCCGGCGTGGAGAACGTTCGCACACGTCGGGCTTATGTAAATAGTATAAGGTTCGACCGGACAAAGTGCAAAATGGTTGCGGAGGCAAATAATCTTCCGCTGAATATATTAATACAGATAATACAAGAAGATACATTGAGTGAAAGAGATGTTTTCGATCAATTTGGCCCTCGTCTGAAACCTTTTATTAAAGGTCCGGGCCACCCGGCCGGTTCTCCATGCGTCCGGACGGCATTCAGGATTCAACGGAACAATAATCATCACCCGCAGTCTTGCAGCGGGAGAATGGGGTGTACCTTTAGTCCGGTGATTGACGATGCATGCACGAAGCAGAGGGTCGGTAAAGGGAAGGGTGAATCCTGGATGCACTGTTTATTTGTCAGTGACTTGCACGGACGGTCCGACCGCTATCGGAGCCTGTTCGCCGCGATCCAAAAGGAACGTCCCGGGATGGTCTTCATTGGTGGTGACCTGTTCAGTCTTCTGCCAATTCGGGAGGCGGACGCTCATGACACTCCAATGGGCGATCTTGAAGGATTCATCATCCCCTCGCTCCTCACGTTGCGAGAGGAACTCGGCAGCGAGTATCCGCGGGTGTACATGATCCTCGGAAATGATGACGGGGCGCTGATCGAACCCGACATCCGCGATGTCGAAGCTCAGGGACTGTGGACCTATGTCCATCGTTGCCGGGTCGAGGATCCTTCTGGATACACCATTTACGGCTACAACTTCGTCCCCCCGACACCGTTCCAACTGAAAGACTGGGAACGCTACGATGTCAGCCGGTTCGTCGATCCCGGTTGTGTCTCCCCCGAGGAGGGGTGGCGAAGCGTTCCCGTCGAACAATATCACATCCGTTACGCAACCATCTCGAAAGACCTGGAAGAGATGTCGGGGAACAACACACAGGAAAAAGCGATCTGGCTCTTTCACGCGCCGCCTCATGACACTCTGCTCGACCGCGCCGGACTGGATGGCGTCAAGGTGGATCACGCCCCGGTGGACATTCATGTTGGTTCGATAGCAGTCCGCCGTTTCATCGAAAACCGCCAACCACTGCTCACACTGCACGGCCACGTGCATGAATCGGCGAAACTGACTGGAAGCTGGCGGGACAGGATCGGCAAAACGGAGATGTTTACGGGTGGACACGACGGAGGCGAGCTTTCGCTGATCCGTTTCGATCCCGACGATCTCGCCTCCGCGACACGCGAACTGCTCCCCTGGCGTCCCTGATCGTCAATCGGATGAATCAGTGAATTTGCTCTTGTGCTTCTTCAGTGGGATCAACTTTGCAGCGTCCGTCACCGCACCGATTTTTACTGCGTAACTGTCACGGTTCTCAATGTCCTTGTCGGTGATCAGGTGGGCGTCGATCAGGTTCCCGGTGCGATATCCAGTTCGCAGGTAGTTCAATTCGTCAATGGCCTGGCCCCAACCCTGCAGCCACATGAGCAGTTTATCACGTTTGCAGCCGTCACCTTCTTCTACGTGGAAAAGCAGGTCGATGTCGCTCGCCAGCCCCGCGGTTCCGCTCTTCGTGCTGCCGGTGATGTACATCGCCTTCACTCCGAATTCGTCAGCAGCCATGCTCTCGGCGAGACGCTCGACCATCTGCATCCGCCACCGCCAATGATCGTCTGCGGGATGGTCATCGAGGAAACGGTGGGGGGTTGGCCGCGATTTCTCAGCGGAGCGCTGCGTCAGGATTCCTACCGCTTCTTCGAGGTCAGCGTTCATGAAGACTTTTAAAATCTTGCCGGATGCCACCCTTGGAACATCGATGACGTGCAGCACTTTATCGAGGTGTTGGAATTCCGGAAGTACTTCTCCGAGAATGTTGTGCGACTCGGTCAGGAACCTTTCGTTGAAATCGATATTCGGATCATCCGGGTACAGCGGCAGGTACCGGATACCGGCCTCGACCAGGTCCTGGAAGAAATGGGTGCCGAACGACAGGTCGGGTGTGTAGTTGCCGCGCTGGCGGGCGATCTCAATCAATATTGCCGAGTTGTTGATGTCGGAATAGGTGACCGGCACGCCCAGTTTGATGTCGCCGCGGCTGCCCCATCTCCCCGGACCCATCAGGATGAACTGGTGTTTCGGAAGGATCTTGTTTAAATGGCCCACGGCTTTGCCGACTTCCTGCATATCTTTCTTCGTCGACAGGGAAGAGTAACCGTCCGGATCGACGTACACGATATGCGAGATGTCCGGGACACGGCCGTTTGAGATGTACCTGTTGGCGTCGAAGACCACTGCGCTACGCGGAATATCCTTGGGGATGGCCTGCGGTTGATCATCGTCCGAATAACTCTGCGGTCGGCACTGGAGCAGGTAGAAATGGTTGCCGTCGCTGGCAAATTCGATGTCCACCGGTGTGCCCAACGCTTCCTGAAGAACCGCGAGGATGATCCGCACCTGGCGCATGAAATCGGTTTTGGAAATCAGCGATTCGAAATTGACGACAAGGTTGTCCTTCTCGAAATCGAGATTCATCTTGTTGGGTTGGGTGATATGCGTGTCGTGAATGACGGAAACCAGCCGCTCCACGGCTGGCAGGTCATGCCCGACGGTACGAAGGAATTCGATCAGGTCGACAGTTTCAAATTCGTTCGTCTCAAGGTTGATCACATCCATTCGCCGCGGCGAATACCGAAGCGTTTCCTCGAGGGTTGAATTAACTCGAAGTTGAGATTGTCCGGGAGCAATCAATATCGGATAGTCGTCGCTGAGACGATCGACAGCGCGTGTCCCCAGACCGGGAACCATCCGCACCAGTCCATCCTCGCGCTTGATTCTCGGCGACCAGCGGAATTCGTTGTTGCTGAAGGCGACACCGGCGAAAGAAGGCAGGTAATACTTGCCGACACGGGTTCCGACGACCTCCTGGATCAGGACACCCATCTCCTCATGAAAATCAAGCAGGCCTCGCTCGGCGCGGTATTCGATGGGATCGGAGTGGAAGGTCGAAGCATAGACCTCCGAGATCGCGTCCATCAGCGATTCCAGACGATCTTGCTTGGTCCCCTGGTTGGCGACAAAAAGGCTCTGGTACTTGCCGGAGAATGCGGCGCCGAGACGATCTTCGAGAAGAGAGGAGGAGCGAACGATCAACGGAACATTGGCGAGATCATCCAGCGCCATCGACAACCCCTGCACGATTTCCGGACTGAAATGGCTGTTCTTGAAAACGTGCATAATGTGAGGGTGTTCCGTCCGAACCTGATCCAGATCCTTGTATTTCTGTTCGGTGACGTCTTCCAGGTTGTTGTAGTGGAGGAAATTGTGCAGACCGTCGGAGGTGATGTACCAGGTTTTAGGGATTCGGATATCCGCAAGCTCGGGGTATTCGGCAGCCCGTCTGCGCAGAATCCGGCTCGCGAGGAAAAGCCCGGCGCTTTTTCCACCCAGCTTTCCATGACTCCCGGTGGGATGGATGACGCGGGGGATCAAATTGACGAAGTCCTTGATCTCGACGTAATCCTTCGCGATGCTGATGAACTCGAGTTGATCCGAGAGAAAGCGCCGGACCATCGCGACCTTGACACCCTTGCGGGTGCTGTCGGGGAGTTCAACCGAATCGAGGGAGAGGTGGTGGAAACGGCGGATCGCATCGCTGATGTCGGTCAGCGTACTCTCCAGGTTGATCAGGGTGCTCACCAGGAACTGCGCCCGGTCCTCCTGCATCCATTTCTGCACCAGTTTGAGAATCTTCTCGTCGGTGTAGTTCGCGGCGGCGATCCGGAAAATATCCGTCGAGAGCTGCTGGATCGACATATCCAACTTGCGCACCATTGGCCGGTTCAAACCCTCAGCATCCCCAAGTGGGTCACGTTGACCCAGCTTGTGCAGAAGCTCTTCCGCTTCAGGAATGCCGCTCCAGCAGAGGTGGTTCATCATCTTCCGCGAAATGCGAAGGAACAGGTCTTCGTCTGTGCTGCGCAGCAGATCGACGACAACGCGCCACTCGCTTCCCGCTCGTGACAGATCTTTGCGGGCGGTGTCCCAGGTCTGAACCATTTCACGAAGCTGCTTGTGCAGAATAAAGTGGCCGAGACGGTCCGCGATCGTCGTAATCAGACGCTGCTCTTCCTTGAGAAACGGACCGAAATCGGCTTTCGGGCGTTGTTTGGTGTAGTTCACTTCGATCCAGCCGACGGCCTGTTCCTGGATGGTGATCGACGCTTTCTGAACCCAGGGTGTGGGCGAGGAATCGCCGGTGGATCCGTAGGTATTCCCGTTGTATTGGATACGGGCAAAACAGACATCGGGGTATTGCCAACCGGCAGGAATGGCGCGAATGATCCCGGCAAAGATCTGTTCGAGATCGGCGTTGGAATCGCTCAGCAGCTCTTCAATCTCGTAGAGACAGTTCAACTCCTTTGCACGTTCCTGCAGAGTGTTAATCAGTTTTTCTGCGGGGCGATGCGGTTCAGCCATGAAGAATTACTCCCCTCATCCGGCGTCCGTCCAGGCGCACGGTCAACGGTGAGGCGAGGCGAATGTGCCGGACCCAGTTTCCCTCGCGTACCGCTTTCTGCCGTGCCAGCCAGTCCCAATCAACGTGGTACCGGCTGCCGTGCCGGAGGGAAAGATAACACACACCAAAGGCTGACAGGTTGTGAAAGAAATGAGAGCCTTGGCTTACATCGGCGACAATCTGATCGCCGGATACCTCGACAATCGCTCGGGCGCCGGAAATCTGGCTCCAGACAACAGGGATTCCGAGCCAGGGATCGCTGCTGCCCCAGCGTCCAAAACCGATCAGCACGTAGGGCCTGCCGAGGGTCAGCAGCATCCGATTCATTTCGCCAAGCTCATCGGCGATCAGTCTGGTTTTTCCCGCGTCAAAAGTGTCGGAGCGGACATGCAGAATGTCGTAGAGGTCGCTCAAGACACCGTTCCCCAAAACCTGATCCGAACTGACAAGCGACAGACTACTTTTCATCTCATCGTCGGTGACTGTGATTTCTTTGCCAGGGGCGGCCATGGGCCGAATCTGAAGAACGGCAAAGCGGCTTGGTTTGTTTTTTGAAAAAACGGCTGCAAATTCAATCTCGACGGGCGCTTCCATCGCTTCCTGGCCGAGCGACATCAATTCTTTCAGGAGATCATTCAACGGGTTGATGTTGTGTTGAAGAATCGGCGCGAAATCGAGGACGCGGGGTCCGATCCGCGAAATACCCGGTTGCAGACGGTCTGATTCCGGGTCGTACACCGATGCAAGGGGAGCGAGAACATCGTCGCTCTCCGCATCCTGCAACTCCGCCTGCACGAGAAATTCGTCTTCCTTGATCGGATTCCAGACCGGCGGACACCCCATCCGGACTGACCAGAAACGGGTCTGCGTCGTTTCTATCCGCTCGCGGGTCGATCCTACTGGTGGTCCCACCTTTGGTCGTGCCGGCGAGTAAATCCAGCACAATCCTCCGTCCACGATTGTTTTGCCCAGACCCAGCGCCAGGTTCACAACCCCCAGCTCCGGCTTTGCATTGCCGATTGGATACCAGGCGAAACTCCTTGCCACTCCGGAGATGTTCGGGTAGAAACGCCCGTTATGGGATTCTCCCACCACCTCCTGCACGATCACCGCCATCCGTTCATCACGAGGATCGGTGCCCGTGCGGTGTTGGTAATCCCTGGCTTTTGAAAAATAGGTGGAAGCCCAGACGTACTTGATCGCCTCGATCAGCCTGCGGAATCGTTCCGAGGGATCGTGTGAATCGTTGGGGATCATCTTGGTACCGTACACACCAGCGAAGGGGCTGACGAGACGATCCTCGAGCAGGGAGGAGGAACGAACTGCGAGGGGACGGTGGATCTCCTGCACAAGTGCCATCAAATCCCCGGTGAATTCCGCAGGAAAATCCGCACGCTGAAACTCCCGAGCGATCCCGGCATCATCCAACTGGCCTGAAAGCGCCCGGTCAAGAAGGCTATTACGTTTCAGAAACAGTTCAAAAACGCCCGTGCGCAGAACAGTGACCTGAGGGATGGAAACATGAAAATCGGGGAATTTTTCCGGAAGAAATTTTTCATTGAGGACGGAATCGATAAAGCCTAATCCAAGTGCCTTACCGCCAATCTCTCCGGGACCAATCACCGTCATCCGAGATTCTGGATCGTCAAACTTTCGCCTGTACGGTGAGGTCAGGGGCGGTACCGAAAAACCGGAATCGCTCATGGTCACCACTCTGTTCTGGAGACGCTTGAAATATCAGCCGCTAAGCGGAGTACGGCCACTTCTCTCAATCAAGGTACAACTTTTTCAAGGAACTGTCACCCGACGGGCTCGTGAGGAAAACCTGGCATGTGAAGGATTGACAAGGCTGGCCGGGGATTCCGAACCTGGTTGATCCTTCAGTCGTGTTTCAACACCCGCTCTACATAATCTTCGAGGGCAACTTGGTGCCCGACGTTTCGTTGCGCACGTTCAGACAGGAACCACTTGTGGTCCAGCAGCTCACAGTAAAGATCAATGTCTGAACGGCCGGAAAGAGCTTCTTTCAGCAGTTTTGCGGTGAACGGCTGGAAGACCTCGAACTGCCAATGAAAGGCGGCGGCGGAGAGACTGACACTCCGTTTTGTCTCTTCTGACAGCCGGAAACGGTGTTCCTGGATCTCGTTGAGCAGTTGCCGGGCCTGTAATTCCTCGGCGTCCATGCCGGTGAGGGAATAGAGGAGATCATGGTGGTAGTGACGGTCCGCGACCACCGCCCGCAACTGAAGGCTGCCGGTATCCCCTTCTCGGATTCTTATTTCCCGTACGGAGAATCCGAGGTCATTAAGGGCACGGATTCTCTGATGGATTTTCCACCTTTCACTCGGGTCGAATGTCTCTTCCCGATTGATCTCTTCCCACAAGGACAAATAGCGTGAGCGTATGTAGCCGCCGACATCACCGGGTTCCACTTCGAGACCCCGCATCGCAGCGAGATCCGCCAATGCGCCTTCCACGTTTTCCTCCATGATGTCGAGGTCGTGCTCACGCATGCCGTGTGACAGGTCGTCATGAATTTCAGTGGTCTCAGCGTCCACGAGATACGCCTGCAAGGCTCCGGCATCCCGACGGAAGAGCGTGTTGGCAAGCGAACAGTCTCCCCAGAAAATCCCTGC
This sequence comes from bacterium, assembly GCA_043801585.1. GTDB lineage: Bacteria > Electryoneota > Electryoneia > Electryoneales > Electryoneaceae > JAZDLX01. The sequence goes on from JAZDLX010000151.1 coordinate 27,225, forward strand.
AAGGTGAAGCTGTACAAGCAGGCCTGCCATTGCATCGAGCATTCTTTCACGGTCGGGAGTAGGCTCGTCGGATGAAAAAAGCATCTGGTAGGGCAACGAGCGATTCAGATGGCGTGTGATCAGCACGCTTCGCGGTTCGGAATCTGAACGCGGTGTGACATGGCCGACGGGACGAACGACGGGAAGGTGGCGACTCTCCATTTCCACTAATGCGTCGTATTCCTGGACCGCCAGATCGTTTGGGAGTTCCTTCAACGCGAACAGGTTGCCTTCATAATTGACAAACACCACCGGATGCCGCCCCACTCCTCGCGGAATCGTTTCCAGCCTGTCGCAGTGGCCCTCCCAGTGCGACAGGGGCAGGTGCCAGGGCAGATCGAGAAAGTCGGGTTTCCCTTGCCGTAAAAGGCTGAATTCAATAGACGGAGTGGGCATTGCCTCCTCGAATGAATTTTCAGAAGAAAGTAAGGCGAAAAAGGGGTGGACAAACCGGTGTTCACAATGTCACGAGAGAACGCCGGATTGAAAGGGAACAGCCACCGGGGAGAATTCCCCGGTGGCTGTTCCGGTCTCGGTCAAACCCGGGTACTACGATCAGCACCAGCCGCGGTCCTTGCACGCCTGGGCGACACGGTTGATCGAAATGACATAGGCTGCGTCACGCATGAACAACTTCCGTTTTACCGCCAGATCATGGACGGCGTGGAAAGCCTCGGTCATCTTGACGTCCAGTTTGCCAAGCACTTCGTCACGCGTCCAGAAGTAGTTCATGTTGCTCTGCACCTGCTCGAAGTAACTGCAGGTAACTCCGCCGGCATTGGCGAGAAAGTCAGGAATCACGTAAATGCCGCGCTTGTAAAGGACTTCATCGGCTTCCGGAGTCGTCGGACCGTTGGCCCCTTCCGCAACAATCTTCACCTTTTCGCTGATCTTGTTCACGTTATCGGCAGTGATCTGATGCTCAAGCGCGGCGGGGATAAGGATGTCCGCTTCCTGCTCAATCCACGCATCACCCGGGAGCACTTCGTAGCCAAGATCCTTCGCTTTGATCTTGTCAATACCGCCGAACCGGTCGGTGATCTTCAGCAGTTCGTCAACATCGATGCCGGAGTCGCGTTTGAAGGTGTAGCTTGCCTGATCCGACTGATCCCAGGAAGAAACGCAGACAACCTTGCCGCCGAGCTGCGTGTAGAGACGGACAGCGTACTGCGAAACATTCCCGAATCCCTGCACTGCGGCGGTCGATCCCTCCGGGTGAATCCCCATGGTCTTAAGGGCTTCACGGATGGTGAAGACAACGCCGAAACCTGTCGCTTCCGTGCGGCCGAGGCTGCCGCCCATGCCCACCGGCTTCCCGGTGATGAACCCGGGATAGTGGCCGCCGGAGAGCTGCTCGTACTCGTCAAGCATCCACAGCATGTGCTGGCTGTTGGTCATCACATCGGGCGCGGGAATGTCGTTCACCGGGCCCACATTCTTCCACACCTGACGGACCCATCCGCGTGCGATCTGCTCCTGCTCGCGCATCGAGAGGTTGTGAGGATCGCAGATCACGCCACCCTTTCCGCCGCCGAGAGGAATATCCACCACGGCGCATTTCCACGTCATCCACATTGACAGGGCACGCACGGTGTCGATCGTCTCCTGGGGGTGAAAACGGATACCACCCTTCGAGGGGCCGCGGGCGTCATTGTGCTGCACCCGAAATCCCCGAAACACTTTCACCGTGCCATCATCCATGTGCACCGGAATGCTGAAATGGTACTCGCGCAAGGGATTGCGCAGCAATTCGCGTGTGCCCTCGTCCAGCTCCAGTAGTTGAGCGACTTTGTCAAACTGCTCCTGAGCCATGGCGAATGGATTAAACGCCGAGCTGCTCATCGTGCTTCTCCTGACTGTCAAGGATTCCGGCATCTGACCGGAATCCGGTTTCCTATTTGGAAAAAAATGGCCTTATCAGAGGTCCAATTTTGTGACGAATGTAGCGAGGTTTGCTCTGGGGGGCAAGGTGGTTCTCGCAGGGCTCGCTCTCATGAAAGCTCCTGTTACCAGCTGTTAATAAAAAAGTTGAGTGATTCGGATTGAAGGCCTGTAGGGGGCCTGCCCGGCATCGTTACATCGGGCACTTGACGATTCGTTTTACAGATTTCTGTCAATTCTTATGATAAGATCGTCAGGTGTTGCCGAAGTGCTTTTCATCATGGGTGATTGTGATTCTTATGTGACAAGTCTCTCTGAGCATTTGGCGGACAACACCTGAAATTAAAAGAACGCTATTTTTCTGTTTCCTCATTGTTGCTATATATCAACAGTTATCACCATTAATGATGCGTGCCATGCACCCCAAAAGACGTTTCGCTGTCCTCAAATGTCTGTTGCTGGGAGTTTTTGTCCTGCCATCGACTCTGTCCGCTCAGACTTTTTGTGGTGTTCTCCTCGAAGTTTCTATCGGAAGTTTAAGCGATACAGAGAATTACGCTGGATTTGATGACAATGCAACCGATGCCTATGACTCAGGTATCGACGCCCCGGAACCCCCCGCTCCTGTCGGTGACTACGTTCGCCTGGCGTTCAATCCGATGGCTGGCGCACCCGAATCCTTCACAGAATTTCGAACGGATTGGCGGGAACCCGTCGAATTGCCGCTCGATAGCGCTGTAATATGGACGTTTTTTATCTCGACAACTCTGGATACCGGTCAGGTTGTCCTTTCGGTGCAGCTTGGCGACGAACTCGATGCCAGTCTGCCGGTGTACCTCTGGGATGGCAACCAGTATAACAACCTCCGGATGACAACGTCGCTGAATTGGACCGCCACCGCTCAGACGAAACGTAACATGACGCTCTATATCGGTTCTCCCGGTAAACCTTTTGTATCCGTGCTGGGTCCATCACCGAACGAAGAACTACCTCCGAACGAGCCGGTTGATTGCAGTTGGTCCGTTGCCAGCACGGTGACCATCCAGAGGACTCAGGTCGAATTCAGTCTCGATGGCGGCACTCAATTCACTGTTCTCGCCGATGTGGACTCACTGATCACCGCCTGTCAATGGACGACTCCCGACAGCGGAGTCACCGATGGTGTCTTTCAGGTACAAGTGACTGATTCAATCGGTCAGCAGGCATCCTCTTCCGTTTCCTTTCACGTGCTTGATCCCAGTTCCGAGCTCACCGGCATCCAGCTTGTCTCGCCGGCCGAGGGTGCCGTGATCGATGGTGGTGATTCCATTCTGGTCGACTGGACCTGGTTGGGAGGTACTTCAAACGTCAGCGGAGCTGAGATCCAGACGAGCACCAATCAGGGCAATTCCTGGACCACTGTATACACATCTGATGACACGTTGAGCCGTGCAACTTGGGTGGTACCGGAGGACGTTTTCACCAATGACGCCTATTTGCGGGTTGTTTCAACGGTCACCTCGGGACTGGTCCAACAGGATTCAGCGGTCGCACTGACCATTCGTCCACCGTTGCTGCAGAA
>JAZDLX010000152.1:0-3566 GCA_043801585.1 bacterium
GGCGGTCATCGGCGACGGCACCTTCTTCCACAGCGGATTGACCGGCCTGCTCGACGCGGTGACCAGCAACGTCAACATCACCATCGTCATCGTGGACAACGACATCACTGCAATGACCGGCGGGCAGCAGAATCCCGGCACTGGGCACGACCTGATGGGCAACAATGTACCGTCGGTGAAAATCGAGGATGTCGTTACTGCGATGGGAGTCAAACACCTTTCGATTGCCGATACCTACAACTACGACAAAACCGTCGAGCAGCTCCGCGCCGCCATCAAGTATGAAGGTCCCAGCGTGGTCATCGCCAGGAAAGCCTGTGCGCTGTTCCCGAAGAAGCTGAAGATTGACCCCTACGTGGTGAAAACGGACATCTGCAACGGCTGCGCAGCCTGCTTCCGCATCGGATGCCCGGCAATCAGCAATTCGGGATTGACGACGGACAAGGGGCTGACGATTGCGAAGATCGATGCGGAAGCCTGCACCGGGTGCACGTTGTGCGATCAGGTTTGCCCGGTGGATGCCATCGTTCCGCTCGGCGAGGTGAAGGAGGTGCCAGCATGAGCGCGACCCCCGTGAACGTTCTGATTGTCGGCGTTGGTGGACAGGGAGTGATCCTCGCCTCGAACATCCTCTGCGAGGTTGCCGTGCGAGCGGGGCTGGATGTCAAGAAATCCGAGATCCACGGGATGAGCCAGCGCGGCGGTGTTGTTTCCAGCCATGTGCGCTTCGGCGAGGTTGTCCACAGCCCGCTGATCGCTGCGGGTCAGTCGGATGTGGTGCTCGCGTTTGAAGCCGCCGAGGCGCTCCGTTTCGCGCATGAAGTGAAAGTGGGCGGCGCGCTGCTCGCCTCGACTCAGACGTTGCAGCCTCCCAAAGGACCCGAACGCAAGGACAGCGTCAAGTATCCCGAGAACCCACTCGGCCGTGCGAAAGAGGTCTGCCGGGGACGGGTGGTTCCCATCGAGACCCAGAAAATCGCGCGGGACCTGGGCAACCCGAAGGTGACGAACACCGTGCTGCTCGGCGCGCTTTCCACCAGCCTCGAGATCCCGGAGCAGGTCTGGCGTGACACCATCTCCTCGATGGTCCCGCCGAAGACAGTGGAATTGAATTTAAAGGCTTTCGATCGCGGGCGGCAGGTGGTTGCCGAGGCGGACCTTCAGGTTTGACTGATAGCAGTGGACCGGGCACTTGGATAAGATGGGCGCTCTACTGTCGTTTTATGAGATCCGATTTGCGGAAGGGTGGCCCGGACAGCTTGATGTCCGGGTTTCTTATAGGGTGTTCTGATGAAATCCGGGTGGACAAGCCCCCGGGCCGCCCGACCGAGCCACCCACTTGACAGATCATCCTCAGGTTACTCTGAAAAGCCTTGAGGCAGATGACCCATAGCCCAGCCGACATAGGCATAAAAGAGAACACACAAATCAACGGCGAATCCGAGTGACATGCCCAGCCAGCGCCAGGTCCGCCCGTCACCCTGCTTTTCGAATGTTCTTACGCTGTCCACGGAACACGTATACAACGAGTCTGTTTGCCCGTTGTGCACAATAAGTATCTCGGGAAAATGATACCGCACTTTGCCGGAAATGACGGCGCTATTGTTCATTGTGAGTCTGACGCCATCATTTACGTGGATGCTGTCGACATCCGTGACTTCGGAATACCGTTTGTCGATATCGTTGCCAATCATACCCAGGTAGGCTGTGCATCCGTTCACGATCAGCAGGGATGAGGAAATCAACAGAACGAGGAACCGTTTCATTTGCAATTGAAATAGAGGCATTGTTCATCCTCGTCCTACTTAAGTATTCAATCACTATCAATGTAAGATTCTAAGAATATCGCCACAATCCATCATTGATGATCCAGCCGTGTGGCCCGGCTGCCCCGTCAGCCGGGAATACGGACAACCAGACGACGTGTAAACAATCCGCCGAATCTCGATACCATAGAAGCGGAATTCACGATCTGGTGGAACATGACACATCTTGAGAAACCCGACTTGCGAGCAAGTCGGACCACATTTCGCTCTCCCATCAGTCTCCGCTGCTGAATTCTATCAATTCCAGCGTGTACAAGACGTTGTCATCCTTATCATAACCGATGGCCTTGACGATCCCGATGTGCGGGGCGAGGAAGGTTTCGATCGGATACTGGCCGGATGGCACATAGGTTCCGTCGCCGTGGACAATGACATCGGATTTGACACAGGTATAATTGCCAGCAGGAACAGTGATGCTTTGCTGATCTGTCAGGTCTTCATTGGAAAGAACGGCCAGATGACGGGCGATCCTCCAGCGAGGTGGATCCATCTGCATCACGCCGATCAGATCCAACGTAGCAGCTTCATCATCGATGGTTAAGCGATAACGAAGACTATCAAAAAATGTTTGGTAAAAATAGAAATTCATTGCATTCTCATCCAACTGCATATCCCAGGTAGTGTCCTCAAGGGTCGTCTGATAGATATCGTTGGCGGTGATTGTCATCTCTATTTGCCCCGCGTCCCAGGGACCCATGCCGTGTGTGAAACTGGTCGATAAAAGAAATTCCGGGTAGTCGAACCAGGGACTGTATGGGACCTGCACATCCTCGGCAAATGAAACGGAATATCTCCAGGATGCTCCCGCAGAAACCGGGAAGTAATCGGATAATGAAACAGGAGGTGATACCGGTTCTTCTTCTACGTCAATGGTGAGTTGTTCGCTGTCTGTTCCCCCTTGTCCATCGCTGACCGCTACGGTGGCAGTGAACGTTCCGGAATCTGGTGGCTCCACCAGAAGGGTCGCATATGCCGTGTCATTTGCCTGAGTAAAACCTGTGATCGAGAGAAATCCCGGGTCCTCAGGAATGCTGAAGGATAGTGAATCACCATCGGCATCATAAGCGACAAGATCTACCTGCAACAGATCTCCAGCCGTCAGAGACAGTGTGCCGATGGGCGAAAGGACCGGATCAGTATTGCTCGGACCTGTTGTTTTTTCCTCCTCGCCGCAGGCGAAAAACAGAGTCAACAACAAGGCAATTGTAAAGACAATTGGCGCTTTCATGTGACTTCCCCCCAATAACGAAAAATTAGCTAATTTTATGGTACGCTAACTTTTTCCAAGGGTCAAATCAGATCTCAATTTTTATGTAAAACCGATTCTGTGAAATAGGGAGGAGAGAAAGGAAGTCGCAGGCAATTGTGTCCTGCCAGCCTGCAAGCAGGATTTGCTGTGTTCAGCAAAGAGGCACGATCCAGTGTTTATCCCATGCCCATCGTTTATCTTTGCGAAAATCCAAGCAAGGAGCTGCAGATGCCCGAGTTCACCGTTCGAGATAAAACGATGCACTACCTCGAGGCAGGCCAGGGGCCATTGCTGTTGATCCTGCCGGGCAACACCTCATCCTCGGCGATGCACGCCCGCGAGATCGAGTACTTCTCACAGCGCTACCGTGTTGTTTGTCCCGACTACCTCGGCACCGGCAAGTCGTCACGATTGTCCGATTGGCCACTCGACTGGTGGCAGCGGAACGTGGAAGACGTTGCGGCGCTGCTCGAGTATCTGGGTTCCGGACC
>JAZDLX010000181.1:0-2583 GCA_043801585.1 bacterium
GCGCGCGGAGATTTATGGGGATAACGGAATGCCGTTGAAGAAAAACTCCCACGAAGAGGGCGCTGCGGCTCAGGAACAAAACGAAGAATCCGCCCCCGACTCCACTGCGACGGAGTCTATTGACCACTGATTCAGCAGTCATGTAGCCTGGGAGTACTTGACGGGGCGAAGCACTTGGTGTAGCACCACCGTGTCCCGGGTAAAGTCTTACAATCAATTGTGTAGTCCGGAACTACCGTGTCCCGGGAATAGTTGTACAATCAGTCATCCTGAACGAAGTGAAGGAGCCTAAAAACAGTCATCCTGAACGAAGTGAAGGATCTATGTTTTTCTTTTAATCGTTCTTTGTCTCGTCTGATCCTGAGCGACTGTCCGCCATCTGACGGATAGCGGTGATCTGACGGAAAAGTGGGGGTGACCGGAACGTATCGGATAATCGATCCCCGGGTTCATGTAATTGTAGAAAGAGGCTTTTCCGATGAAAGCCCTTCGTAAACTCTCTGCCACTTCGGCGGTGATGAGTTTCCTGCTGATTTTTACCGGGGGGCTCGTTCGTGTCTCAGGAGCGGGTCTCGGCTGTCCGGACTGGCCGAAGTGTTTTGGGCGGTGGATTCCTCCTACCAGCATCGATCAACTTCCCGCCAACATCGATCCGAGCCTGTTCAATTTCACTCTCGCGTGGATTGAGTACGGCAACCGTATGTTGGGCATGCTGACCGGGCTGTTCATTCTGGCGACAGCGATCCTTGCGATTGTTCAGGGCAAGCGCTGGAAACAGATCTGGATTTCTGCCGTCTTGGCCGCTTTGCGTGGCCTACATCGGCTGGCAGGGCGGGCAGGTGGTAGCGGCGGCGCTCGAACCGCTGCTTGTTTCGATGCACATGATGGGCGCGCTCCTCGTTGCCAGCCTCGCTCTTTTTACAGCCCGACAGGCGCATTACGTCGGCCATCCGGAGGCGGAAGCGAACTCCCGGTATCCGGCGAAAATCGGCCGCTGGATTGCTGTCGCCTGGGGCGCGGCGGTCCTGCAGAGCGCACTGGGCGCCCAGGTTCGGGCAGCGGTCAAGCTGTTGATGGACGCCCGGTCCCTCGCAGGAGAAAATGTCTGGCTGGACACCATTGGCCCGGTCCGTCACATTCATGAGGCGCTCGGCCTGATTGCCGCCGGGCTTGCTGTTTACATCTCGGTCAAATTGCTGAAACGATCTCAGAACGCCTCGTTGCTGGTTGTTCAGGCGGCCTGGGCGCTGGGCGTCGTGGGAGTGGTGCAGCTCCTGCTCGGCGTTTCAAAGGTGGCGATCTCCTAAAGCGACATTCTGAAACTGTTGCACCTCTGGGGGGCGAGCCTGATCGTCGGCTTGCTGTTGATGCTCTACGTTGCCGTGCGTCAAAGAGGAAAGGGGGAAGCATGAAAAAGACAGGTGTTCTTATCGCTGCCGCGCTTCTCGTAGTCGTGCTCGTCGTGTTTGCCACGCTCGTCCTGCGTCAGGCGGAGTCGTCCAAGGCGGAGTTACCCGTGTACGGGGAGGTACCCGAATTCACCTTCACCAATCAGGACGGTGAACCCTTCGGACGGGTGCAGATGCTCGGCAAGGTTACGGTGGTGGATTTCATTTTCACCCGGTGCCAGAGCGCCTGCCCGATCATGGCGCGTGAAATGGGAGCGCTCTACCGTGCGTTCGAGGGGACGGGCGACCTTCAGTTCGTCTCGATTTCGGTTGATCCCGGTTACGACACACTCGCGGTGCTGAAGGCCTACGCCGCTGCGAACGGTGTCACCGATGCCCGCTGGCAATTCCTCCACACCAGCGTGGAGAACGTTGTTAATCTTTCCGAAAACGGATTCATGCTGGCAGCCGACCGGTTGCCGATGGGGCACAGTACCAAGTTTGCGCTCGTTGACCGTGAGGGCAGGATTCGCGGCTACTACAACGCCCTCGACGACAAACCGATGGCGGTCATCCGGGAGCAAATCAAACAACTGCTGCAGGAACCCTGGAGCGCTCCGGAAGCCCCCGCGGAGAGCGTCCATACTGCGGTAGACAAACATCAACCCCTGGCGTTGAAATAGCACTAAGGTAGGACGGGGTTTGTAGACACTGCGTGTCGGCGAGCTTCGCGGATCTGAGATTCGCTTCGGTTCCGAACCCCGCTCTTTGGACGCTTTTCAGGGACAGTTTCACTGTTGAAACTGTCCCGGTAAAAATAACGGACAAGATCAGGAAGATGACCCGGTCCCGGACGTTCGGGACTAGGATTCACCTTGAAAAACATCAATGGAGATGCGGGATGGCGCCCTCGGGACATGCTACGTTGAACGCCTTTCTGAACGCCCTCGCTGCGGGGCTTCTGCTTGCCGGGCGGATACGGATCGCGCGGGATGACATGCGTGGGCACAAGCGGTTCATGCTGATGGCGGTGACGGTTTCCGGCCTGTTCCTCGTCAGCTATCTGATCTACCACGCCCAGGTGGGGTCGGTCCCCTATCTGCATCACGACTGGACACGAATTCTTTACTTTTCGATCCTGATTCCCCATGTGATCCTTGCGGCGCTGATGGTGCCCTTTATCATCGCCGCGGTG
>JAZDLX010000216.1:0-2239 GCA_043801585.1 bacterium
AAAACAAGCCGTCAGGTGAAGGAATCTCCTTTTCCCTGACGGCTTTCCCCTGGCCTACCGACCGAAGACGGAGCCCTTGCTCACGTTCCACGATAGGGACGGTTATGCCACCCGCGCCGCATGATTGAGCATCGCCGTTCGGCGGTATCTCCGCTCAACTAATGCGATGTAAAGCAGTTGGCACTTTGGACACAACCCGTGAGAGCCCGGATGGTGAGTCTTGTCGTCTCGGTACGTGTGTGGCGCCACCCGTCCTGGTACGCCCATACATGTTCCGGTTCTGACAATTGGACGTTTCATCCGTGATCTCCTCGATCGCATGTCTGTTCTCTTCATCGGCAAAACGGTAACAATCTTTAGCTTCGCAGTCGAGCAATTTCGCCCGTTTACTTCAAGTTTTTCAGCAGTATCCAGAAGAAGAAACAAGAAACTTCAAGCGACTTTAACGATCACTCGCTCAATGCTCGAGGATTGTTTCGAGTGGCGCTTTAGGTTTCCCTGGAGACCGTGAGAGCCTTGAGACCTCCGGCTGCGAAAAAACGGGAGAAAGTAGTCACTGTCACTACTTTCTCCGGGATACATGGCCATCCGCGGTCAATCACGCGTATGTATCTTGCGCCCATTGGGACTCTACTGTACCTTGCCGGGCCGAACCACAGCTGATTGTATTGTGTTCTTGTGGCTGGGGAATAAACATTATTGGAAAGAAGCGAGGAGACGATGGCGAATGTGCTGGATGTACTGGAGGAGCGTGGGTTTATCGAACAATGCACCGATGAGGGGGCGCTGCGCGAACTGGTGAAGACTCCCCAGACCGTCTATTGCGGTTTCGATCCTACGGCCAGCAGCCTTCACATCGGTAATCTCGTGCCGTTAATGGCCTTGAAACATTTTCAATTGCACGGACACAACGTCATCATCGTCATGGGTGGCGCTACGGGGATGATCGGAGATCCATCCGGGCGTTCCGACGAACGTGACTTTCTCGACGAAGAAACCCTTCAATCAAACCTGGTGGGGCAAGAGGCGCAGTTCCGTCACCTGCTCGATTTTGAAGGCGAGACCCCGGCGATCCTGGTCAACAATTTCGACTGGACGAAGGATGTCAGCCTGATTGGCTGGCTGCGGGGGATCGGCAAGCAGGTGTCGGTGAATGTGATGATCAACCGGGAATCCGTGCGCCGCCGCCTTGAGGACCGTGAACAGGGCATCAGCTATACCGAATTCAGCTACCAGCTACTCCAGGCTTTCGATTTCCGCCACTTGAATGAGGTCTACGGCTGCAGAATCCAGGTGGGCGCATCGGATCAGTGGGGTAACATTACCGCCGGAGCGGACCTGATCCGCCGTGCTGGTGGCGAACCTGCGTACGGACTGACCTTCCCGTTGCTCACCGATCCCACCGGAAACAAATTTGGCAAGTCGGTCAAGGGCTCGGTGATGCTCGATCCGAAGGCCACCAGCATCTGGGATTTTTGCCAGTTCCTTGTCCGCACCGAAGACGAAAAAGTGATCGATCTTCTGAAAATGTTCACACTGCTGCCGATGGAGGAGATTGAGGCTCTTCAGAAGGCGCACGAATCCGATCCCGGCAGCCGTGCAGCCCACAAACGTCTGGCCTGGGAGGTGACGGCGATGGTCCACGGTGCGGATCAGGCGGACAGGATGGCGAAGGGGGCGGAAGCGATCTACGCCGGAAGGCTCGGCGATCTGGACGCCGATCTTGTGAAACAGGCGTTTGCGGACGGTCCCACAGCCGAAATCGCAGGTTCACGTCTGAAAAACGGGATCGATCTGGTTGATCTCGCCACGGAATCGGGGCTTGTGAAAAGCAAGGGTGAGGCGAAACGGATGCTCCAGCAGGGCGCTTTGTACGTCAACGATGTCCGGGCGGAAGAGGGGCATACAGTGACCCTCCAGGATATTTTACCCTCGGGCGTCGTGATTTTGCGGAAAGGCAAGCGCGATTACCTGATTGTACACCCGGAATGACGGTTTTGATGGCGAAATCCCGGCCTGCTCCGCAAGGGTGCAGGCTATTTTTTTCGTTTTATTCTTCAGAAGCAACGAGTTAACACTTCCCCGCACTCGGGAGACCCAAGTATCAGTTTTTTGCGATGTTGAACGAAAACGGAATTGCACTTTCACAAGTCTTTGTCTATTTTCGTATTTGAATGATCAGGTTTTGTCCGGAGCCTCATGAGTGTTTGGACGTTCACTCTGGTTCCAGGTGGCGGAA
>JAZDLX010000004.1:0-3772 GCA_043801585.1 bacterium
CACGAGGATCGTCGCTGGAATTCAATCATTACCTGGGCAGCGGGACTCGCGATTGTCATCGCTTCGCTCGGCCTGTTCGGCCTCTCGACGCTGGAGGTATCCCAACGGCGCAAGGAAATCGGCATTCGAAAGGTGCTCGGCGCCAGCGAAAGTAACATCATCCTGCTGCTGACGCATCAGATTATGCTGCTTGTGATTGGAGCCAGTGTCATCGCAGCGCCGGTTGCATGGCTGCTCGGTCAACGCTGGCTGAGTGAATTTGCATATCGGATTGAAATCAGTCCTGGCTGGCTCGCCCTCGCGGGAGTGGTGGCATTGATGCTGGCGGTGATCACCGTGGGCGGATTAGCCTGGAGAGCAGCGACGATGAATCCGGTGGACTCGATCCGGTACGAGTAGTATCGGTCTCCGGTTGCGGCGCTTCTGGCAGATCGATCTTTGCTTCGAACACACGCTCGAAAACCTTTCGCGACGAGTAGGACGCACGGAGGCGGATGCGCAACGAGTATTCTCCGCCATGGAGCGGAGTGGCCGTTCGTTCCACCCTGCCGTTTCGAATCATCGGATAATTACCTGGCACCCAATTGAACCCGGAAGGCCCCGGTCCAAAATTCGTATTTACCATCCGCACCACCTCACCCTTGTCCACAAGTTCGATGATGGCTCGCGCCCGTTCCGTCGTCGAGAGTTGCATCCGTAGCACGGGACCTTTGGGATCGACCGTCAACTCAGGCGGCTGAGTCAAATCGACTCCAACCCAGAGGTACTGGGCGCCTGTCGCCTCCGCGACAAAGGTCTGGCCATAGCGCCGCCAGATCGTGATGCCTGTCGGATGGTTGAATTTTGCCCGGCCTTTGCCCACTTCCCCCCAGGATGAGAGAAAATGTAACTGTGGGTCGAATTTAAGGAGGTGGCAATTCACACTGTCCGTGCATGCAATATTGTTGTACAGGTCAATGGCAATGTGACCGATATAGGGATCGCGTTTGTCCTGTTCAACCTCGGCAACGTTTACCTCGGCGACGATGGTGCCGTCGAAACGAACTTTACGCAACCGTCGCCCCAGGCTGTCGCTGACAACGAAGTATTCATCACGAGGGCGAAGATGGGGCGATTCCCGATCCACAGCAGCCATTCCCACGGGTGTCTGAAAACCCTCAAGGCGCCGGACAAAAGCGCCCGAAGTATCAAATAGTACGACCGCGTTTCCACCCGCATCCGCAACGACAACCGTTCCTCCATCGGTGACATCGATCCCGCGAGGGAGCACCAGTTGACCTGAACCCTCGATGCCAAACGCACCTTCGTACCGCAATTCCCCTTTGACATTCCGCAGCTTGACAACCCGGCGATGACCCGAATCCGTGACGAAAACGAGACCATTGGGAAGAGCCGCGACATCCCAGGGCGACAGCAGGTTTCCCTCCCTCTCATCCTCGTAACCGTAGAGCCCGATGGATTGCATCGACTTGTTGTAGATGATGCTGTTCTCGCCGGAGTCGATTCCATAGACCGTCACCTCATCATCGTCACCCTGTTTGTCGGGATCGTCCGTGGCGATCAGTTTCACCGCTGCCAGGCCCTGAGGATTAATAAACGTCGCCTTTCCGAAGGTAAAAAAGGTGAGATGAGCCTGCGTGGCGCGCACCACTCCCCAGGTGTGTTCCCAGGGGGGATACACCCAGGTGGTGTGATCCTCTTCATACTTCGCGACTTTGTCGCTTTTGAACAAAGGAGTGCCAAACGCCATGCCCTGAAAAAGAGAAAAAAATGCAAATCCCGCCGGCAGAAGCAGGCGGAAAATCCGTGATGTGAACCGGTCCCGAGACATTTGTACGGCAGGAGCAGGCATTATCCAGCCTCCTCTCCGCCGTGCAGCCGCCGCAGCAGCTCTTCACCACCCTTGACGGAAAAACCGGGCACCTCAGCGATCTGCTGGGCCGAAGCCTCCTTCAGACGTTTCAACGATCCGAAGTGCTTGAGCAGCGCCTGGGCCTTTGCGTTTCCTATTCCCGGCAGGGACTCCAGCGTGGAGGAAATCTGCGCGGATTGATGGAGTTTGCGGTGAAAAGTGATCGCGAAACGGTGCGTTTCGTCACGGATCTGCATCAGCAGTTTCAACGCCGAGGAGGTACGTGGAAGGGTGATTGTTTCGCCACCGGGATAGACAATCTCCTCCAGCCGTTTTGCCAGACCGACACAGGGCAAATGCTTCAGTTCGAGAGCATCCAGGACTCGCCGCGCTGCGTTCACCTGGCCGACGCCGCCGTCGATCAGAACAAGATCCGGGAGGGGAGAATTCTCGGAGAGCATCCGGCGGTAGCGGCGACCCACAACCTCCTGCATGCTCGCGAAATCGTCAATGCCGGTTACTGTTTTAATCTTGAAATGCCGGTACTGACTCTTTTCCGGACGGGCGTCCTTGAACCGAACCATCGCCGCGACCGGCTGCTGACCGAAAAGGTTCGAGTTGTCGAAACATTCGATGAACCGAGGCGGTTGTTCAAGTTTCAGGTGTTCCGCTAGCATTTTCAGGCTGTGAGGAAGACGTTCCTCGCGCGCCTTTGCCTCGCGCCGTTCGGTGAGCAGCAGTTCAGCGTTCCGTTTCGCCAGTTCGAGGAGACGGACCTTTTCCCCTTTTTGTGGAATCACGATCCGGACTTTGTGTTCAGCCCGTTCGTCGAGGAAGGACTGCAGGAGGTTTGCCTCCTCGCCCTCCAGCGGTTCGGGAAGAAAGATTTCGTCAGGCACCTCACGTGTGTGCTGGAGATAGAAATCGGCGAGCAAGTGCGTCCACAGTTCTCCGCGCGGATGCCCCTCGGCGCGAGTGAGGAACGAGTGGGTGCGGCCGATGATTCGTCCATGCTGCATTCGCAGTACCGCCATGCACCCGTCACGGTCCTCCTGAACGAAGGCGAAGACGTCCCGATTGATGTCCTCGAGGGTGATCACTTTCTGGCGTGTGCCGAGTGCTTTTGTCTGCTCAATCTGATCGCGCACCCGCGCCGCCTCTTCGAATTCCAGTTTATCAGAATACGCCTTCATCCGTTCTTCGAGGATCGCGATCAGATCCTGACCGCGGCCGTTCACCGCATTTACAAGATGACGCAACTCGGAGACGTACTGTTCCCTCGACACCAATCCTTCACAAGGTCCAAGGCAGTTTCCGATGTGGTACTCGAGGCAGACGCGGTGCTTTTTCTGCCGGATCGATTCCTCTGTGATGTTCAGGTTGCAGGTCCGGATGTGACAAGCCTTGCGCAACGCGGAAACCGTGTCCTTGGCGCGGGTGACGTCCGAAAGCGGTCCATAGTACTTCGAGCCGTCCTCACGGGGCTTCCGCGTCATGAACACCCGCGAATAGGGTTCCTTCGTCACTTTCAGATAGGGATAAGTCGTCACCTCACGGACATCGACATTAAACCGGGGACGGTGGCGACGGATCAGGGTCTTTTCAAGAATCAGCGCCTCGACTTCATTGTCCGTAACAATCGTATCCAGGTTGACGATACTCTTGACGAGACTGGCGAACTGATAACGGCCATCATCACGGCCCGAGAAGTACGACCTCACCCGCGAACGGAGGTTTTTTGCCTTGCCCACGTAGATCACCTTTTCCCGGGAGTCGCGGAAGAGATAGACACCCGGGTCCGTGGGCAACAGCTCAAGCCGCTGCTGCAATGTCAAACCGTCCGGAGGGTTGTCCGGGGGAAGCGAACTGTTCTTCTTGATGTCCTTGTCGCTCATGCAGGCATTCTCACCGGTCAGCATG
>JAZDLX010000022.1:0-10131 GCA_043801585.1 bacterium
ATTCCCTCACGCCGGTCCCAGACCACTTTCATTTTCTGGTCGTGATGCTGTTCCTTCACCTTCCTGCGAACGCCCCGTGTCCAGTCCTCCCATTTGAGGTAGACAAACCCGAAGATCATACCGCCGAGGTGGGCGAAGTGCGCAACCTGGCTGTTCGGGTTCAGTCCGCTGAAGAGCTCGATGGCGAACATGATGATTACGAAGTACTTCGCCTTAACCGGGAAAAAGAAGTAGAGATAGATCATCTGGTTCGGGAAAAGCATGCCGAAAGCGAGCAGGATGCCATATACCGCGCCAGAGGCTCCGATGGTGGGAATCGGGCTGCCGGGCATGATCAGGGCGTTGATCAGGCCGGCGCCGACACCGGTAATCATATAGTAGACGAGAAACTTCTTCGGTCCCCACACCTCCTCAAGGATCCGCCCGAACATCCAGAAGACAAACATATTGAAAAAGATGTGCCAGAAGCTGCCGTGGAGAAACATGTAGGTGACAACCTGCCAAAGGTAGCCGTGCCAGAACAGCTGGGGAACCAATCCGAAGTAATAAGTCATCTGGCGACCGGCGACCTGCTGCAACAGGAAGACAACAATGTTGATAAGGATCAGGGTCTGGATCATCGGTGGCATCAACCCGCGCCGGGACCCGCGTCCGAAGGCATTCAAGAGGCATTCCTTTCGTGGATTTCATACCGTCCTCCAGCGAGGACGGTATTCATTCGCCAGCTCGTTAAGATAAACCCATCACTTCCTGCCGGGTTCCAGCACCACCGCGGAACCGCCGCCTCCCCTCCGCGTATCATTCTAGAAAAGAGGGGGCACCTGTTCGAGTGTAACCGTTGGGTTCGCCGGTTGTCATAAAGATACACAACCGGATCGAAACGACCCACGCGATCCTGTAAAGAGGAGGTAGGATATGAGACGTGGTCTGTTGGCGGGTTTGGGGGGCGGACTCTTTGCCATCATCTTCAGCCTGGCGTTTTTCGCCAACTCCGCCGCCGCCAAACCGCTCTCCGAGGGAGGGTTCCTTGGAGTGTACACCGACGAACTGGATATCGCGATGCTCGAGGCGATCCATTACGATGGCGAGGGCATCCTGATCGAGGATGTGGTCAAGGATTCACCGGCGGACAAAGCGGGGATCAAACCTGGCGACATCCTGGTCAAATTCAATGATCGAACCATCCTTTCGCCACGAAGCTTCGAACGCGCCCTGTGGCGCACCGATCCCGGCGACGAGGCGACAATTGTCCTCTGGCGGGACAACAACGAACGCTCTGTTACCGTAACCCTGACCGAAAAACCTGAAACGGAAGCTCACCACATTTATTCCTTTCCATCCATTACCTGGATCGGCGACTCGCTCGATTTCCAGGCACCGAAGGTGGGCTACCTGGGCGTCACCATGAATGACCTCGGTGACCAGCTTGCCGACTATTTCGGAGCGAAAAAAGGCGGAGTCCTGATCGAATCTGTGGAAGAGGACTCCCCGGCGGAGAAGGCTGGTTTCAAGGCGGGTGATGTGATCGTCAAAATTGACCAGACGCGGGTAGACGAATCGGGCGAAGTTTCGGACCTGGTCCGCGAACACAAGAAAGGCGACCAGGTGAAGTTTACCATCCTCCGTGATAAAAAGGAAAAAACGATTGCTGCGACGCTCGGCGAAAAAGATGGTTTTTACTGGAGCAGCGAATCCTTCGCACCCGCATTAAGGAAAATCATCAGGTCCTCCTCCCGGCTCCATTTTCGGATTCATCCACCTCGGATCGATCTTTACCACGATGACGGCCGTGGCAAGCCTTTCTACGGTGATGCTGACTGATCGGTTAACCGTTGAATCACTGTGCGGTGTGTGCCTGGATGGCGTACACCGCATTTTCTCTTTACTCCACTCAGTATTTGCCGCTTTTTTACAGCAATCGTTCACAGTGAGGATCAACCCTCTGAAAGAGGCGATGCGACGTGTTGTCTACTCCCTGGATGCACCGTTCCGTATATTCCTCGAACCTGCGCGTCCGTTTCCTTGACCTATGCGAGTTTTTATCATGCGTATCGAATACGTAAAACCCTTCATCGAGAGCGTCATCAAAACGATGGAGATGATGCTTGGCGTCAAACCCCGGGTGCAGAAACCCTACCTGAAGGGAACACAGCCGAACTGGGGTGATGTCAGCGGGATTATCGGTTTTGCCGGAGAAAAGGTGATCGGATCAGTAGCGATCAGCATGCCGCAACGGTCCGCGCTCGGCGTCTATAAATTGATGATGTCGGACACCGTGACTGACATCACTCCTGACATTCAGGATTCGATCGGCGAGCTGACAAACATCGTGGCCGGAAACGCAAAGAACTTTTTTGCAGAACGCAATATGCATTTCAACCTCACGGTCCCCTCGGTGATCGTCGGCAAACGTCACAACATCTCCTACAAGGAGAATGACAAGGTTCTGGTGATCCCCTTTGACATGGACAATGCGCCTTTCGTTCTTGAACTGTTGCTGAAAGTGGCGGACGAGCCGTCATGAAAACGTTGTCAACGTGAGCGAACGCACCCCTGTTTGCATCGCAGACAGGGTTTCTTTTTTGCCGAGGGAAGGTGATGAAACTTGATCCAAAAGGGTCAGGCCAACCGACCCGGGCCACCCGTCCGGGGCCATCCACTCGAGACCAGGCAACCTGTCGGGATCAGCGGGTCTCAATGACAAAATCCCGATCCGTCAGCAGACTGATCAAGCCACCCTTCACTTCTAATAATCTCCGGTTTGTCGTCCAGCAGCGAACACATTTCTTCGCTCTAAGGCGGAAAACATCTTTGATATCAACAAAAAACGGGCGACCGGGGCCGTCCGTTTGCAGGTTCTTCCAGGGGTTGATTTATTCGCTCGTTTCCTTTTCGTCCTCTTTCTCCACACCCTCTTTGATCTTGCCCTCGCCCTCAAATAGCATTTTCTCGTAGGCTTCCACTCCCTGGCCCATTGTCCTGAGCTCCATTTCTGCGGAGAGCACAAGCTGGCTGTCGGAAACTGCTGAATAGCGATCGAGGAAGGTCTCGAAGGCTTCACGTGCCTTGCTGGTATCGTTCAACTCGTTGGCATAGAGGTAACCGATCATGAACTGTGCTTTTGCGGCTTCCGCGCTCTCGGGATAGTACTGAATGATCTTGCCGTAAACGCCGATTGCATCCTCGGTGTTCGACTCGACCTGGGCTTTTTCGAGTCCTTTCTGCAATTCGTCCTGTGTCGGTTTTTTCGCGCACCCCGTTGCGAGCAAGGTCATGCCCGCAACCGTCACCGCCAGAATGAAAGCCATAACCCGATTCATGAAAACCTCCCCTTAGTACTTGCCGCGCAATGTAGGAGCGGAGGCATGCACGTGCAAGTAACACTACCTGCTTTCACGGCGACCCTCCGCGGCGGTGAACGCAAGAGCGGCTGCTCCGAGCAAACCCGACCGGTGCCTGAGACCTGCGAGTTTGAGTTCCGTCTGCTCCCAGTTGGGAGTGTAAGCCCGTTCCGCGGCAACTTCCCTCGCCGGAGCGAGGAGCCATTCTCCGGCCCCGGAGAGCCCACCGCCGATCAAAACCACCTGTGGATTGAACATGTTGACAAACCCACCAACCGCAAGGCCCAGCCAGCCGCCTATTCTCCTCCACACTTCGCGCGCCAGTTCGTCACCTGTTTCGGCAGCCTCTGACAGCCCGGCAGGATCTTCTGGGGAAGTTTCCGGGAAGTAGACCTCCTGCGCCGTTCGCATCGTCGCCTCTATGTTGCAATACGCCTCAAGACAGCCAAGGTTTCCACACCCACAGAGCGGACCGTCCGGGGTCAACGGCACATGCCCCAACTCCGCCGCCCCTCCACCCGCGCCGCGAAGCACGATACCTCCGGTCATGACGCCGCCACCCACGCCGGTTCCGAGGGTGAGACAGACGATGTCGGTCATGCCTTTTGCCGCACCCCAGCGGGTTTCCGAGTACACCAGAAGGTTGGCGTCATTCTCCAGGAGGACCGGAGTGTCTCCCGCTGCCTCGCGCACAAGATCCGCCAGCGGAACGTCCTTCCATTCGGGAAAATTGGGGGAAACACGGACAATCCTGCCCTCACGGTCAATCAGACCGGGGGAACCGATACCGATTCCCGACAGTTTGCCCTTTGTCCTCGAAAACCCTTCCCGCACGATATCCCTGAGCAGGCCCGCAACGGTATCCGATTTTCGATCAGGCAACGGCACCCGATCCTCATGCACCGCATTGCCATCGCGATCCACGATTCCCCATTTGATCGAGGTCCCTCCAAGATCCGCACCGAGAACCTTATCCGTCATTTTGACTCTCCGTAAAACCTCGTTGAGATTATTCGGCGTGCTCAATGTACAACGCTGACCCGCGGTTTTCCGGGACAGTTACCCTTCGCTGCGCGAAAGAGATACTGTCCCTCTGCGAAAGTGAAACTGTCCCAAAGAGGGTTTCCTGGATTTCCCGGGACAGTTACCTTTCGCTGTGCAACAGGACAATCAACCCGGCGTTATCTGCGGCTGTCATCCGGAGGAGACGATGAAACGCAAAACTTCTGCGCTGCTGACCTGCGTGCTTCTCACTTTTGCATTCGCAGTGCAGGCCTCGCCCTATGAGGATTCCCTGCGAGCGTACCGTGCGGAAGAGGATCAGTGGATACGGGAAGGAACAATCACGCCATTCACCGCCATCGGACAGGCGCTGCTCCGTGACGGGCAGGCGGTTCGTGTTGCGCTGGCGGCAGACACCCTGCTCCTCGACAAACCGACGGCAGATGTGGGCCTGCCGACACTGGAAATACTCTGGCAGAGTTCTTCCAGCAAGGTGTATGTGCGTACTCCGCTTGGCGGACAATTCCGTCTCGGTTGGAAATCGGTCGAGCCGGTGCCGATGGAATACGCGGCGAACGACACCATTCGCGCTGAACGGTTTCTGCTCCAGGTGTATTTCAACGCCTCCGGTGGCCGGGTGATGGCATTCGATCCCAAGTACACCCTTCGTAAAAACTTCACGGGTCTCCATTGGTTCGAACCGGATGAAAGGTGGAAGGTCGAGGCCGCGGTGGAACCGATTGCCAATGGTGACACCGTGGCGATGACCACCTCGCTGGGACTGCGCAAGTACTACATTCGGCATGCGCTGCTCCACTTCCGCACTCCTGACGGGAGTGATCAGACCTTGACCCTTTTCCGTCCCGCTTCGGGCGATGATTATGGATTCATTCCGTTTACCGACACAACGACGGGCAGCGAAACGTACGGTGGCGGGCGATACCTGGATGTAGAAATTCCCACGGAAGGAACGACTTCCATGTCGTTGGATTTCAACCGCGCGTACAACCCATATTGCGCTTATACGCATTACTATAATTGCCCAATTCCGCCAACGGAGAACAGGCTGTCCGTGCCGATCAGCGCAGGGGAGAAACGCTACAAATGAGCCCACTCCTGCAGCCGGGCGACCCGGACCGTAAGGGCGCTCTGATCGTCTTCGAAGGCATTGATGGATCGGGCAAGTCAACGCAGGCGAACCTCCTTGCGGACCACCTTCGCGATCTCGAATTGGAGGTTGTTCTCTCGATGGAACCGACCGATGGTCCTCATGGTCGAGCCCTCCGTGAGCTTTGGGTTTCGGGCGGCCGTCACGATGTTCGCGAGGAGTTGGAACTGTTTCGGCTCGACCGTAATCAGCATGTCCATGAAAAAATCGAACCTGCGTTACGCGCAGGGAAGGTCGTGATCCTCGACCGGTACTATTACTCCAGCGAGGCCTACCAGGGGGTGCGCGGAGGACCGACGCCCGACGAAATCCACACGATGATGACAGCGATCGCTCCCCGTCCCGACTGCACGCTGATCCTCGAGCTGGAGCCGAAGCAGGGATTTGACCGGATCACCAGATCCCGTGCCGACACACCCAACGCTCTCGAACAGCTCGAGAATCTGCTCGCTGTTTGCAAGGTGTTTGATGAAATGTCCTATCCGGAGATCCACCATGTGGATGCCAGCGCGGACGCCGAAACTCTTTTCCAAAGCGTCCTTGCTGCCGTGGTTCCTGTTCTGCGGAAGCTCGAACTCGTCCCTGTTCGCTGACCCCTTCGGAGACTCGATCGCTGTTTCCTATCACTTCGCACTTCCTTTTGAGCATAGTATCTTCTCCTCGCGGCCCGTTGGCCGTTACGGATTGGAAAAAGAGCCATGAACCGTGAACTGATCGACAAACAGGTAGTGACTTCGGGTGTCCGTCTCGAGGAAGTCGAGCTGCGGATGGCGGATCCCTCTATGGTTACCGACCGGAAACTGATGAGCGAACTCGGCAGGGAGTACCGTCGCCTGAAAAATATCGTGGACACGGCGTCGCTGTTGACCCGCCTCGAGAGGCAACTTGCGGATGCGTACGAGCTCGCCGAGACCGACGACAAGGAGATGGCTCAGCTTGCACAGAGTGAGGCTGAGGAGCTGAAAACCCAAGTACTTCGGACAGAAACGGACCTTTTTCTTACGCTCGTTCCCCCTGAAGAGTCGGATGACAAGACGGCCATTGTCGAGATCCGGGCGGGTACCGGCGGGGAAGAGGCGGCGTTGTTCGCCGGGGATCTCTACCGCATGTATCAGCGTTTCTGCGAACGGTGCAACTGGCGCAGCGAAACAATCTCAGTCAGTCCCTCCGGCATGGGTGGGTTCAAGGAAATCGTGTTTTCGATCAAAGGTGACGGCACCTACGGCCTTCTGAAGTACGAGAGTGGAGTCCACCGTGTGCAACGTGTTCCGAGCACCGAAGCCCAGGGACGCATACACACTTCAGCCGCCTCGGTGGCGATCCTCCCTGAGGCCGAGGATGTGGATGTGGACATCCGTGACGAGGATTTACGGGTGGACACTTTCCGCGCCTCAGGAGCCGGTGGTCAGCATGTGAACAAAACCGAATCGGCGGTGCGAATCACCCACCTGCCCACGGGAATTGTTGTTTCCTGCCAGGACGAGAAGAGCCAGCACAAAAACCGGGCCCAGGCGATGCGTGTTCTCCGCAGCCGTCTCTACGAGCAGGCGATTGCGAAAGAGAACGCGAAACGCGCCGCCAGCCGCAAACTGCTCGTCTCGACGGGTGACCGAAGCGCCAAGATCCGCACATACAATTTTCCTCAGGGCCGTATCACCGATCACCGGATCAACCTCACTCTCTACCGTTTGCATGAGGTGCTCGACGGCGATCTCGAGGAGATGATCGAAGCACTGCGTCTGCACGACGCCGAAGACCGCCTGCGGGAGGGTACGGAGGCGTGATGGATACGCTCCAGCAGACATCCACTCCAGCGTCCCAACGCCCCGATCCATCCTCCAACCGCCTGATGGACCTGTTGCTCTTGGGATCCGAATATCTTGCCGCCAAGGGCGTGGAAAATTCCCGTCTCGACGCAGAATTGCTCCTTGGGCACCTGCTGCAACTTGATCGAGTGGGGCTTTACCTGCAATATGATCGCCCATTGACAGATGATCAAAAGACCTCTTTTCGCGCCTTGCTGGTGCGCCGTAGCAAAGGTGAACCCCTGCAATACATCAATGGCCATGCGGGTTTTAGGAATCTTGACCTGATCGTGCGCCCTGGTGTGCTGATCCCCCGATCGGAGACGGAACTGCTGATTGACCACGCCGCGAAACATGCGCCTGAAGGAGGCTTCGAACACGCCGCAGATCTTGGGACCGGTTCCGGCGCGATTGCCCTATCACTGCTCAAAGAGGGCATCGCCCGAGAAGTTGTTGCGGTGGATTACTCAGCCGAAGCGTTGACCGTTGCCACAGAAAATGCGCGCTCAATGGGATTCATCGAATCCAGCCGGGAGGAGGGAGTCCTGCGGCTTACAAAGAGGAACGGAGAGGATCAGCGCCACCTGACACTGGTCAAACGCGATGTGTTTTCCGGCGCCGCCGATCTCCCGGGCGCCCCCTTCCCGCTGATCGTGTCCAATCCACCGTATGTGAGTGAATCGGAATTCTCGTCACTCGCACCCAACGTCCGTGACCATGAACCCCGTTCCGCCCTCGTCTCTGGACCGGACGGGCTTGACGCCCACCGTGCCCTTTCCCGAATGCTCGCAAACTGGCTCACACCGGGTGGACTTTTCCTCGGGGAGATCGGTGCGAATCAGGGCGTCGCTGTTTGCTTGCTCCATGAGAGTTGGTCTTCACGGGTGACTCTCCACAAGGATTACGCGAATCTCGACCGCATCGTGGAAGCGAGGCGGTCCTGAACTGACTCTGATTTATCTTTCCCTTTACTGTCTTCCGGTCTGCACTCAATCCGACAGTCCACGCGCAGAAGGGGCAACAGGATGAGCGGGTATCGTGATGATCTCGTCGATTGGCTTTTTCACCGTTACCGGCATGACACTGCGCTGGAACCGGGAAAGATGATGGGGCACCCCGGGCTCAAGTTCACGATCAACGGAAAGTATTTTGTCTTTGTCTATGATGACGGATTCACCTTGAAGCTGCCGGAGAAGAATTACACAGAGGCGCTTGAGCGTGATGACGTGGAGCCATTCAAACCAATGGGGATGAACAAGCCAATGTCCACCTGGATTGTCTGGAGCCTTCCGGAACCGGAGGATTACGCCGCCGAGTGGGAGATCCTGGCGGACCGTGCCTATCGTCTGGTTGCCTCCGAACCGCCAAATTCCAGGAAACAGAAGCGGCTCAAATGATGAAATCCGCACACTCATCCCTCACCGGCCCAATCCTGATCGTACGCACCGACGCCCTCGGGGACCTGGTGATGACCCTGCCGATGTTGACGATGCTGAAGCGTTCCTGCCCCAGCGCCGAGGTGGACATTCTCGTCTCGAAACGAGCCGCGCCGGTGATTGAAGGGCACCGCAATGTGAGAAACGTTCTTGTCGATCCGGGAAACCTTCGCCAGCGAGTAAAGCTAATCGGGCGTGGAGAGTACGAATGGGTGATTGTCGTCCGACCCGAACCGGGGATCGCACTGGCGGTCTGGCTCTCCGGAATTCCCCGTCGAGTCGGCACCTCCCGGCGGTTTTATTCACTCCTTTTCAACCATCGATGGGCGGTGGCGCGCAAACACGGCGGACGCCATGAAGCGGAGTACAACGCGGAATTGCTTTCACCGCTGGGCATCGCCACAGGAAGAGTACCCTGGGTCAACCTGAAGGTGACGGATACTCAGCGAAACGCGGCCCGTGAGATTCTGAACTCGTCCGGTCTCTCGCCGGAAATGGCCTATGTGGTTGTGCACCCGGGATCACGTGGATCCGCACCGAACCTTCCTTACGAGACCTATGCCGGAATTGTCCGCGGTTTGCGAAAACGTGAAATCGCGGTTGTCTTGACAGGTTCGCGGACTGAGACGGCTCCGCTGATCGCCAGGTTGAAAGACCCGGCAGGAGGGAATGGACGCGGGGAGCACACGAAAGGAGCTCCCCTGGTGGACCTCTCCGGCAAAACAGATCTTGCAGCGTTGTTGGGGGTGCTGGCTGGCGCACGCCTTGTGATCGCCTCCTCCACCGGTCCGCTGCACCTCGCCTCCGCCGTGGGCACTCCGGTGGTCTCCGCGTACGGCCATCGGCCGTCCATTGCCGCGCAGCGATGGAAACCGTGGGTGGACCCGCAGCATGTCACCCTGCTGAATCCGGGCGAGGCTGCATGTCCGTCGAGTTGTAAGGGCCGTTGCGGGCGGAACGGGTGCCTGGCGACGATCCAGGTTGAGGCGTTTCTGAAGGCGGTGGACAGCCGTTTGAAAGGGATTGTATAGAATGGTAGTGTAAAACCACGGATAGTAGAAACCCGGCCATCGATCCGCCAGTCGGCGGACAGGACTGGCCGGGCCACCCGTCTAATGGGCAGCCCCAGGTGAAACCCGGCTGGCATAGCAGCCAGGCCATACACCGCCCCCGACTTCTGACGAAGTCGGTCCACACCCTCACGATAACAGATTAAACAGGGGAAACCCGACTTGACGAGTGTATAGACCGGTGAACATGGGTTACAGAATGTACGGAGACATGGGTAACACTTTTTCGCCTGTCCCGAGATCCAAGACCGCGATTCTTTCCCGATAGAAATAGACTTCCTTTCGATCTTCGTCATCGGTTGCTCGGAT
>JAZDLX010000035.1:0-3474 GCA_043801585.1 bacterium
ACTGTTCGTTTGAATTCGTCTCCATCCCGATCCGTCGGGTGCAAGCACTCTCATGCGTGAGACCCCGTTTGCGAGCAGGCGTGGCCTGTATTCCCTTTCTGTCATCATCAATCGAGAGTATTTTCTCAATCCGGAGCAGAAGACGGCGTCCGCTCACGCCCCCAACGGAGAAACGCAATGAGCCCGTCATTAAACGCACTTGTCGACACATTGATTGCGGCTGGCGAAGCCATGGACTTCGAAACGTGGGAAGCCCATATCGTCAAACGCCTTCGCGCCGAGATTCCCCATTACAAATGGGTTGGGTTCTACTGGGTGGACGGCGAGATGCTTCAGCTTGGGGCCTGGGACGGTCCGGAAGCGACGGAACATGTCCGCATCCCAGTCGGTGAGGGGATCTGTGGGCTCGCCGCACGGACGAAGGAGACGGTGATCGTCGACGATGTCAACGAGCGCAACGAGTACCTCGCCTGCTTCCCCTACACGCGCAGCGAGATCGTGGTCCCGATCCTCCGCGATGGCGAGGCGATCGGCGAGATCGACATCGACGGCGATGAAATCGGCGCGTTCAAGGAAGTGGACAAGGCGGAACTGGAAAAGCTTGCTCAAGCCGTCGCCAAGAAGTATCACCGCTGAACGCTTGGGATCGTGTGTGTTCAGGGATGATCACCAGAGATGATCAGAGTTTTCATAGGGAGCCGGAAAAACAGCAATGCCTGAACTTCCCGAAGTCGAAACGGTTGTCCGCGCCCTGAAACCCGTCCTCGAAGGAAAGACGATCGAACGGGTTGATCTACTGCACCCCCGCGTCTGGCGTGACAGCGATCCCGAACGTCTGCGTGCCGCTACGCGCAATGCACGGATCACGAACCTCGACCGGCGTGGGAAACATATCCTGTGGCACCTGGAAAACCGTCCGACTCTTGTCATCCACCTGCGAATGAGTGGACAGCTTCTACTCTCGGATGCACCTATCGACTCCCCACACGTACGCGCGGTCTTTCATCTGATAGGCGGCCCCCTCGTTCACTTCGTGGACGCCCGCACGTTCGGAACGCTGTTTCTCCTTGATGGCACCGAACCAGCCAGTTTCCACGCGCTGGGGGTGGAGCCGTTATCTTCCGAGTTCACACCACGCGTTCTCGCCGAATTGATGCGCGACCGCACCACTCCGGTGAAAAGCTTTTTATTGATGCAGGATAGGGTCGCAGGGATCGGCAACATCTACGCTTCGGAGGCACTCTGGAACGCACGGATTCATCCGGGCACTCCAGCGGGGGAAATTCACGAACCGAGGATCACCCGGCTGCACGGCGCCCTGGTTGAGATTCTCTCCGGCGCGGTGGATCAGATGGGGACGACCCTTTCGGACTTTCGCCGTCCCAACGGAGAACCCGGCCGTTACGGCAACAGACTGGACGTTTACAACCGCGAGGGACAGCCCTGCCCCCGTTGCGGCAAACCGATAACACGGATCATGCAACATGGACGCAGCACTTTTTTCTGCTCACGATGTCAACACGCCCCGCGCCGCCGTTGAAGGCGAAAAAGTCCTTCCCGACGGCTCCACGCTGATCTGGGGACTCTCCCGTCGTGAATTCGGCGCGATGACGTTCTACGGCCGTCCGGAATGGGACATCACTCACAATCGAATGCAGTTTCTCCGCATCTGGAATCTGAAGATTGACGATGTGGTCGCACCCTGCCTCGACCACACCGCAAACGTTGCGGTGGTCACGGCCAAAGACAAACGGAAAGGCGCGCGCGAACTCAGCAGTGCCCTGCCACGGACCGACGGGTTGCTCACCCGTGATCCGAACCTCGTGCTGATGACGACACACGCCGACTGTCTTCCGGTGTGGCTCGTCGCACCGGAGAGTGGATGGATCGGAATGCTCCACGCGGGCTGGAGAGGCATCGCCGCCGGAATCCTTCGCACAGCGGTGGGAAAAATACCTGAAACAGATCGCGCAGGGCTGACCCTGGCAATTGGACCGGGAATCTGCGCAAAGCATTATCAGGTGAGCCAGGAGGTGGCGGAAGTCTTCCTCAAGGATCCAGTGATGGCATCCGCAGTTCAGGAAAAGAACGGCAAAACCCACCTCGATTTGCTTGAAGCCGCAAGTCTCCAGGGCGAGGCCGCGGGTGCTGCTGTCGACACCAGCATGTTCATCTGCACCTACGAGAGCGAGTACCTTGCTTCCTGGCGCAGAGACGGTGAATCTTTCACACCGATGGCGGCGTTTATCACTCGAATGGGGTGAACAGCCAATGTTCAGCAAGCTGTGGACGGTTGCACTCGAAGGAATCGACGCGACACGCATTGAAGTCGAAACTCAGATCGAGACCGGCCTTGAGCATTTCACGATCGTTGGTCTCGCGGGCGTGTCGGTTCGTGAAGCGATCGACCGTGTATCCGCAGCGATGAAAAACTCCGGCCTCTTCTTTCCCCGCCAGCGTGTAACCGTCAACCTCGCCCCCGCCGATTTGCGCAAAGAGGGCAGCGCCTTCGACCTCCCGATCGCCGTGGGCCTGCTCGCAGCGACAGGGCAGATCCCCACCGAGGGATTGGACAAATACGTTTTCCTCGGAGAGCTTTCGCTTGACGGCAGGGTGCGTCCGGTTCATGGAGTGCTCCCCTCCGCCCTCGCGGTGCGTGACCGTGAACGACTTTCCCTGATCGTTCCCCAGGACAACGCCGACGAAGCGGCTGTTGCCGAGGGGTTGTCGATTTATCCGATGGCGACTCTGCGGGATGTGGTGGATTTTCTCACCGGCACGGATACCATCGAGCCGTACACGGTGAACCTCGAGGAGCTGTTCGCCGAGCACCGCCGCTACGATGTCGATTTCAAGGAGGTGAAGGGACAGCAGAGGGCGAAACGTGCGCTTGAAATCGCCGCGGCAGGCAACCACAATGTGCTGATGATCGGACCACCGGGTTCTGGGAAGACAATGCTTGCGCGGCGGTTGCCGACGATCCTGCCGACCCCCACACTCGAGGAAGCACTCGAAACGACGCAGATCCACTCCGTCGCCGGAACCCTCCCGCCCGGCTCCGCCCTGCTCGCCACCCGACCGTTCCGCAGCCCTCATCATACCATCAGCGATGCGGGTTTGATCGGTGGCGGAACGATACCGGTGCCCGGTGAGGTCAGCCTGGCGCACCGTGGCGTCCTGTTCCTCGATGAACTCCCCGAGTTCAGAAAAAGCACGCTCGAGGTGTTGCGCCAACCACTGGAGGACGGCGAGGTGACCATCGCCCGTGTAGCCGCGACGACACGTTTCCCAGCGCGGTTTCTGCTTGTTGCCGCGATGAATCCTACCCCGGGACGATACCACGGTGACGCACTTGACGAAACCACAGTGGACCCTGGAAAAGCACGCTCCTACCGCAGCCGGATTTCCGGACCGCTGCTCGACCGGATCGACCTGCACGTGCCGGTTCCGGCGGTGAAAGCGAAAGAACTTTCG